>NZ_JBAPKY010000020.1:0-74257 GCF_037083785.1 Roseovarius sp. D22-M7 | reverse complement strand
TATTTGGTGGCCGCTCGCCTGTGGGCTTTGCCACCTCCGGGGTGGGTCATTTTTGGATGATCACACCGGGTCAGTTTTGAATGCACATTGACAGGTCATCGCGACGAGTTCACGCATGTCTTCGACATGATCGTCACCATGTCCTCCGGCGCGCGCACGGCCTATACCGTCAAGCCGCAAGTGCGGCTCGCCTCCGGGCGGTTCGTCGATGAGATGCAGACGATCGCCTGGTGGGTGCTTAAGAGAGGCTTCGCGCACTCGGTCAGGCTGCTCACCGAGGCCGATATCGATCCCGTCTCGGGACACAATGCCAACATCAACGCGGCCTTGCGCGATGTCGATGCCGAGGCGGATCACGCGGCGCGCACCATGGCCCGCACGCTGCGCGGTGTCGCCAGCATCCGGGAACTGACCCTGCGTCTCGGGCTCGAGGCGCGGGGCTACCGCGCGCTTCTGCGCCTGATCCGGCACGGCGACCTTGGCCCCGTCTGCTCGCAACGCATCACCCCCTGTACTCTCGTGGAATGGAAAGGAAGCACGCAATGAAAGTGATGATCGGACATCAAACATCTTCGCCCACGGCCGCAGTCAGCACGGGCTTTCGGATTTCGCCGCACGACCGTCTGACCATCGACGGTATCCGAGAAGACGGGTTATCTGATACGAACGGGAGCATGCATCAAGGAGATTTTACCATATAGAAATCGTTCAGGAAAAAGTGGTCGTCGGCGTCATCACCGCCGTCATTCTCGCGCCCATCACACTTCTCTGGAACGCGGTATAACACACACCGCGCAGACGATCGTAAAAACGGAGAAACAGACATGAAAACGAAAATAATCTTAGAAGCAGAAACAGAGCGCGATGTTGACGGATACGAAAGGACAACCGGGGTATACGAGCTTCTCGGAACCGTCCTGCTCATTTCTGTAAATACACTGGGTTTTGAGCAAGGGCTTGAGATGCGGAAGGGCGCTATGGCAGACATGCCAAGGCTTAAAAACACAAATAGAAAGATAGAAATGGACGTAGAGCATTACGTTCGTGCGAATACAAAGCGCTTTTATGCAGATAAAATTGAGGTTATTCCCGATAATTTTCAAAATAGATGCGAAACGATGTTTCGTGAGCGTGTAGCGGAGGTTCTTTCCGCCGCAGGCGTTTCCGCACATACTCGAATGAGCTACATTAAGCGAAAACGAAACTGACAACCTCTCTCCCTCCCGCCCCCAAGGCGGCTTTGTTGCACAACTTGGCTGAACGTCGAGGTTCCCCCTCCCCGGACAGACCTATCCCACGGACTCTGTGACAGGGATCCCGAGAGCGGTGTAGCCGTTCAGGACGGCGATGCGGACCTCGAGCTCCGCAACCTGACGGTTCAAGACCTGTGCCCTGAGCCGCTGGCCCAGCAATTACACACAATGCATCTTGGTCTCGAGGCTGCTCCTGCGGTGATATCCGCTCCGTCGTCGCAACAGCAGGCGGCCGAGGTATTTCGCGGTGCGCAGGGCCTCGCTTCGGGCCATGGCTCCTGCAGTGACGGTCTTCCACGGCTTCGCATTCTTGCGGGGCGGGATGACGGCATGTGAGCCGCGGTCGGGAATGGCGTCGTGGCATTTGGGTATGTCATAGGCCCCGTCGGCGGTGGCGCTGCCGATCTGCTCGTGCGCCGGGATCTGGTTGAGCAGGTCGGGTAGCACCGTTGCATCACCGATATGGCTCCCGGTGATCTCGACGGCTCGGATCTCCTGCGTTTCCTCGTCGATCCCGAGATGGATCTTGCGCCAGATCCGTCGTTTCGGCCCGCCATACTTACGGGCGTGCCACTCGCCTTCGCCCTCGGCTTCTCTTCCACTGCGCCAGAACCCGGACATTATCAAAACCGCCTCTTGGACATGGTCTTGTCGGCGGCCTGTCGGCTGTGCCAGTGAAGAGAAATCAATATTAAATCAATAACTTGCAATCTAATTGTCGGCGCGACATGCGCGGGCAATTTTGGTGCAGAATTATTTTACATGCGGCGTTTCCGGCGGTGAGCGGATGAAACCAGCTCCTTTCAAGTACAGATGAAAGGAGCCTACGGAATGCCGAAACCCAACACAAAATCGTCAAAAGCGGTGGATCTGACGCTGGATGAAGTACGGGTCAAAACCCGGCGCGGTTGGCGCAAGCTGAAATCAGAGGAACGTACGGAGTTGGTCCGCATGATGTCTGTCCGGGTAACGGAGCAGCCGTTCGATGTGATGCGCCTCGCCCCGAAAGGCAGCTTCCTTGCGCGGATGCTGCGGCATTTCGATGATACCGACATTTCATACTCGATGCCACTCATGTCCACCGTCATGTTTGCCGCGTCATGGTTGACGCAGAACGGCGCCAGTCTTGCTGTGCCCGGCGTCGGAACCATACGACCAACTCTTTGGAATATCGGCCTCGCCGAGTCCGGATCCTCGAAAACCTTGGCAAGCGAAGAAGTCGCGGCGATCCTGTCGGATGGCGACGAGCCTTCGGTGTCCTTTTTGGCGCCACCGCAATCCGCCCCGCAATGGATCATCGATCTGGCCGAGCAAAACGGCTCGTTCTGGTTTCAAGATGAGGTCGGCAAGCTATTCCAGTCGATCTTTACCCAAAGCAATATGGTGCAGTTGAAGCCATGGCTGCTGCATGCGTATTCGCACCAACCGATCTCAAACCGTCTGAAGAGTGAAGAGGCCAAGCTCAGGATCGACAAACCGGCCTTCACGTTCCATGGCCTCACCGTGCTCGAAACATGGTCCTCGGAAATCGATATGTCGAGCATGCTCGACGGGTTCTGTCAGCGCATGAACTACTATGTCGCCGAACCCCGAACCGACACCGACATGTACGATCACTTCCTGTACTTTGCGGGCGGGACGCATGACACGCGCCGGGCGGAACTTCGTCAGATCTGGCAAGCGTTATGTGCTCAGGAAAATGCCGGAGGTGAATATAGCCTTGATGATGAGGTCGTTCCCTATCTCGAATCCTGGTGGCGCTCTTTGCGCGAGACATGGGGACGCTCGGATCTTCCACGCTCGTTCATCCGGCGCATTGGCTTTGCAACGCTCCGTTACCTGCCGGTTCTGCAATTTCTTTTGGGAAAATCCCGGCGCAAGATCGATGTCGAAACCGCCGAACTTGCGACGCGTTTCGCGGACTATCATTTCCGCTCGGCGCTGACCTTGATCCAGCGATACGACGCCAGCGCCACCAGCAAGGTACAGCGCATAGCGGGCGTGTCCAAGCGTCTCGCAGATGATGGCAAGCCTGTCACGAAACGCAATGTCACTCGGAAGTTGAGCCGGGCGCAACGCGCCGATTTCGAAGGTGACGAAATCGCCGCAATTCTCGACGCATTGTCACAAGTCGAGCCGGCCGCGCTGCTGTTCGACGGGACCGACGGCCGGAAAGCAAACGCGGAGGCGATTCGTCAGCGTCACGATGCGACGCTGACGCGCCTGAACGGCAATGAACGCAAACGCAATGAACGGCGCGTGCGGGAAGTGTTGTCTCGGTGGCGCGCCGAGGCCCCGGATCCTCTGCATCAAGCTGACCACGACAACAAGGTCGTGCCGATCCCGCTGTCACGGACGGGAACGTGAGAGTGATAAGATCCCGGTATCGCGTGTTTTTTGGAGAATTGCCGGCAATGCATTTTTGAGTACCGCCGATTGTTCCTAACTCCTCCATGATTGCAGGGAGGACAAACATCATGAGCCAAAACTTCTATTCCGTTGCCGAGGTTGCCCGAAAGTTTCGGCGCCATCCCCGCACGATCAGGGACTGGATCCTGAAAGGATGCCCGACCCCGGGCGGATCCGTGAAATTGCCCGCAACCAAGCTGGGAAAGGAGTGGTGCGTGACAGAAGAGCAACTCGCGCTCTTCGAGGTTCGAGCCCGGTCTTCTTCTTGTGGAAGACCGGATCTCGACCTCAATGGCGCGTGACGGTTGGAACCCCTTTTGAAAGGAATTCGGAATGACCGTTCAAACCGCTCTTGAAACCTATATTTCTGAAAGCGGGGAGTCGATGCGTGCCCTGTCGATACGGGCGCATCTCAATCCCAAAATCGTCTCTGACATACTCAGGATTCCGGGGCTCCGACCCCGTCGCAAGAGCCTTATCGCGCTGTCGGGCGCGACCGGCATCGATTTCGTCGCGGCGAGTGGGTTCGAGACCATCACCTATGCCGAGCTCATGAACAGGCTTGACCAGCAGGGATATCAATCCCTGCGCAGCCGCGTTTACACGATGGTTCGTAAAGCGGGTTGGACTGCCGAGACGAAACACGTCTGCCGTCGCGACGTGATCGATTACTTCGAGACACAAAATGCAGAGGGCTTTGGCGTAGCTGCCGGGACCTATGCAACATACAAGAGCGATGTTCTGAAAGCGCTGAACATAGCACTGGGGCGCCAGCGACCCCGCAATGTCTCCGATATCGGTGGCGAGCATGGTGCTCTGCATGACGCAATCACGGACAACCCGGTCCCGCAATCCTGGAAGCTGATCTCCGGGTCCTTCCTTATCTACCTCCATGACTGCGAAATTGCCCTGTGGGCCATCACAAGCGATGTCCTCGCAGACTACTTTGCGCATCGTCTCGAGGTTTCATCCAAGACCGAGGCGAAATGCCGGGCGCACGTGGCCGAGATTGCACATATGATCACGCTTCTGTCCCGGCACGAGGCTTTCCGGCAATTCCGGCTTCCTGCGGTGAAACACCCCTTTGCCGACGGTCGGGACAAGTACAAGGTGGATGGCACCTTGATCGTGCCGATCCTCAAAGACTTTGATCAGCGCATCGTGCCCTGGGCGCGCGGAGAGGTTTCCCGGTCCGGTGAGACGCGGGAAGCCTTCATCGCGCGGCTCGATGCCGGGGATACCGACGTGTCGGACAAGAAAGCGCGCCTGAGGGCAGCTCGGGCCGCAAGACGGCAAAGGTCAGGAAAAACTGACCGGCCAGAAGGCAAGAGCGACGCAGCCAAGCTTGCCAAGAACGGCTTTCTCACGCGAAAAAACCAATGGTCGGGGCCCACTGTCGCGACACGCCGCGGCTATGTCGCATCGCTTGCGAAAGCCATCATCGCGGCGACGGAGATTGTGCCGGACTCGCTCGAGGAATTGTGCGATCCGGAGTTTCTTTATGACGCAGCGGACGCGCTTGCTGACGCCAACAAAGGGGAGTTTGCGAGCGGATATGTCGCAAGTGTCCTCAAGACCATGAAGAAGCTCGCGCGGGACTATTACGAAGCTTCGCCGGAACAACTGAACGAGATCGATGATCTTATCGCGCGTCACGGCGTGGCCGGCCGCGGCATCGCGCCGCGCAACGAGGCAAAACTTCGGCAGTTCACGGACACCCGGATCAAGAAACTGTTGAACATGTCCGATGTGATCGTAACGGGCGTAAATGCTGACCTCACGAAAAAGCGCAAGGCTTGGCGCAAGAAACACGGTGTGTCGCCGACAAGCGCCGACATCGTCACACCGGCCCTTGCCCAGGACGTGATGGCCGCCCTCGCGCATGACATCCTGCTCGCACGGGGCCCGCGTACCGCCAATGTCGTGAATTGTCTGCTGGACTGGATTTCGTGGCAAGAGAAAAAGGCGCGCATCATTGTTCCCTCCGTTAAAGTCAAGATGCGCGGCGCCGACGATCCCGATCTCGTGATCCCGCTTCCCGAAAGCACGAGCCGGCTCTTGCGCAAGTATCTTGATACGATCCGCCCGATCACGCTTCGACCGGGGGATGAAGACAACCCGTTCCTGTTCCCCAGTCAGGCAGCAGATCATCAGTTTGAACCGGGTCGATCCTACGAAAGCCTCCTCGGACGTGTTACGCGGCTTGTCGATCACCATGTCGGTGTCGACATCAACCCGCATCTCTATCGCCACCTGATCGGCTGGATCTGGCTGAAGGACAGCATCGACAACCTGCCGGCGGTGCAACGCCTGCTTGGGCACAAGAGCCTGCAGACGACGCTCGATCACTACGCGGAGCTCGACGAGAGCCTGGTCCTCGACAAGTGGCAGGACTGGATAAATCAAGAGAAGAAATCGCAATGACAGCGTCCCTTATCGCTAAAGTGCAAGACCGTCATGCGGCCACCGAAGTGGGGCCTCGTCGACCGGATCAGACCGAAATGGATTGCAAGATGACCCAGAATGACACCGGTCTGCTGACCCTCCTCCCCGAAGAAGCGTTTTCGGCGCGTGTCCCGACCGCGGACGCGTTGCAGACCCGGTTGGCCGAACGCCTTGCCGAGGTGGGCGCGCGAGGGTTGGCTGAGTTCGCCTATGTTCAGAAACGCGCCGCCGAGATCTGGGGAGCCGCCCCAACGGCTCATTTTGCCCGTGTCTTGCGCGCGGCGCGGGTGTCCAGCAAACCCGCCTCGAAATCGAAATGGCAAAAAGCCAAGGCTGCGACATCGCGCTTGCCAGCTTCATGGCGCGACATTTTCCAGCAGTCGATCACCGCTTCGACAACCGGCAAGACCGTGGCTGGTCATGACCCCTGGAGCGCGGACTATTTTCTGGCCGTGATCAACGCACTCGTGGCATGGGTTGGTTTCTGCGAAGCGCACGATATGCCGATTGCGCCGACCGGTGCCACACTGGAGAAATATGCGCGTGCATGCGTGGAGCGGCGGGATGATCCCGTGTCCGAACGCACGGCCAGTGATTATCTTCAGCGCATTCACGCCGGATACACTCTGATCGACCCGGGCTATCCGTCTCGCGGGTGCGAATACGTCATGCGAGACTGGCGTGAGCGGTCCAGATTTGGTGGCACACCGACGAAAACCGGCGCACAACTGGTCACTGCAAAGGCGATCTACGATTTGGGGTTTTCGTGGATCGGTGACGCCGGCGGACGCCCGATGCGGGGAGTTCACGCTGCCCGAGACTTTCGAAACGGCTTGATTCTGGCCATCGGCGCGGCCCTGCCGGAGCGGGCGCGGGCCCTGTCGTACCTCGCATTCGACCAGAGCCTCGTATTGCTGGAAGACGGTCATATCCATATCCGCCTTCCGGCAAGCGCATTGAAGATGCTGGAGCGTCTCAAGCTGCGGTCGGACGGCCGAGACACGGTGTTTCGAAACCCGCGCCTGCATGCCGCTTTATGCGAGTACCAGGCCATGTATCGGCCGCTATTCGATGATGGCAACTGCCTGTTTCCTTCAATGAAAGCTCCGGGCATGGCGATCAGTGAAGCACAGATCGGTCGCTTGGCGGGCAACCTGACGCTGGCGGCTTTCGGCACGCGCATTCCGGTTCACCGGCTTCGCGACAACGTGGCAACCGATGCGTCCGAGCATCTCGAGGGCGGGGTCTACGCTGCCTCGGCGCTTCTGCGTCACCGGGACATTGCGACAACAAGGAAGTACGATCATTCCGAGGGCGTAAGTGCGGCCGAGGAGTTCGGGACCTATATCGAGGATCAGCGTGCAGGCAGCGTCGACCTCGACCTCTGACCGGTCCGCCGCCCACCGCCGCGATCCGCCGCATTTTCCCTTATTTCCGCGCCGTGTTGAAAACAGGGGCACACCACCCGCACGGGGTGGAACACATCCAGTCTCAACAATTTCCGTATGCCGCTTCAACCGCCGCCAACCGCCACGCCCGCTCGGGCAAGCGTTCAACATTCCAGTGTAAGCACAAGCAGACGTTGGCGGAACAAGAATTTGAAGGAGAGATCACAGACCGAGATTTCTTGGCAGCGTCGGTGTCCGACCCCTCCTTGCGCGGGTCGGACACCGACGCTGCCACACGAAAACACTTCCATGAATGGAAAGATCACGCCGCACGATAGCGAGCTCGTACCTGAAGCAAAGACAAAACCTTCCTGATTACGCATGTTGCTCAGCCGCTCTCGCTTTGGTGCAAAAAGTGAACGAAAAGAATGTTAAGGGGAGCAGGGCGATGGCGCGCAACAAGGTTCAGTTCCAGAAAGGGCTGAGTGAACCGGAATTCGAGCGGCTCTACGGGACCGAGGAACAGTGTCGGGCTGGGGTCGTCGCGTCGCGCTGGCCGGACGGTTTTGTTTGTCCTGAATGCGGCGGGACGCGGCACAGCATCGTGAAGACGGATAGATGGGGTGGTTGCCGCCCTCCCCAGACGGCATCGCAGTGTGCCAAGATGGTGGTCTGAGAGCCACAAAGCGGAGAGGACGGCAAAATGAAGGATACGATAATCGGGGTGGACTTGGCAAAACGTGTTTTCCAACTCCACGGCGCAACGATGACGGGGCATGTGAGGTTTCGCAAGAAGCTGACGCGCGAGCAGTTCCGGCGGTTCATGGCTGAGCATCCTTCCTGCCTCGTCGTGTTCGAGGCCTGTGGCAGCGCCAGCTACTGGGCGCGCGAGATGGCAAAGCTCGGCCATGACGCCAAGCTCATTGCGCCACAATACGTAAAGCCTTTCGTGAAGCGCCAGAAAAACGACGCGGCTGATGCCGAGGCGATCGTGATCGCCGCGCGCCAGCCCGAGATGCGGTTCGTCGCCCCCAAGACGGAGGATCAACAGGCCAGGGCGATGCTGTTCCGCGGCCGTGAGCGCCTGGTCCATCAGCGCACCGAACTGGTGAACGCGCTGCGGGCGGTGCTCTACGAGTATGGGCATGTGTTTCCTGCCGGCATCGGCCATCTCAAACGGATCGAGGCGCTGCTCGAAGACCCCACCTGCGACCTGCCGGCCTTGATCACCACCGAATGTCGCGACCTGCTGGCACAGATTGCCGAGAAGACCAACAGGATCGACGCGAAGACGAAAGCTCTGAAGGAGCTGGCGGCCGGGACCGACACGGCGCGCCGTCTGCAGACCATGCCGGGGGTCGGGCCTCTGACGGCGCTTGCGGTCGAGGCTTTTGCGCCCGGCATGGCGCAGTTCAGGTGTGGCCGGGATTTCGCAGCCTGGCTGGGACTGGTGCCGCGACAGAACTCTTCCGGCGGCAAGGAGCGCCTGGGGCGAATATCGAAGGCCGGTCAGACCGACATCCGACGGCTTCTGATCATCGGGGCGATGACCCGGATCATGGGCCGTGCGCGCCACAAGATCCCGGCGGACAGCTGGCTTGGCCGAATGCTGGCGCGCAAGCCGAAGATGCTGGTCGCGATCGCGCTGGCCAACAAGATGGCGCGGCAGATCTGGGCCATCTTGACGAAAAACGAGGATTACAGGGATCCGGTGCTGGCAACAGCGGCATGAGCATCGTGCCGTAACCAGCCAGTATCGGTGCAACGGGGAGTGTGAGAAGGCGAAGACCTGAATGGGCGCAACGATCGAACAGATCCGGATCGGGAAAACCAGTGGGACACTAAGAGCCTGTAGCTCGGTGGGTAGATTTGGACCCGATCCGCTGATCACCATACCGGCCCGCGGCTTCTGGAATGCCGCAAAACGAGGCCTGACAGAAGACCGCACTCGATCACATGCTCAAACGGTCAGAAATTTCTTGCACTACGGGCGGCAACCACAGAAGTGTCCCAGGGCGTGGTGTAAGAGCGCCGACCTTCGGAAAGGCTCAGGTCTGATCAGGATGTCACGGCGGACAACCTGACGTTGGGATTGTCGTTCACGCGCGCGAGGGTTTCAAGGCTCATGTATCGGCGCGCAACGGTCCACTCGTCGTTGGTCTCGAGCATGCTCGCGCCGACGAGCCTGATGATGGCGTCATCGTTGGGGAAGATCCCGACGACATCTGTGCGCCGCTTGATCTCGCGGTTCACCCTCTCCAGCGGGTTCGTCGAGGCGATCTGGGCCCAATGTTCACGCGGGAAGTCCATGTAGGCGAGAACGTCGTCGCGCGAGGCGTCCATGAAGGTGCCGAGCTTGTCCTGCTTTTCGCGGAGTGCATCGGCGACGGTGTCCCACTGGGCTTCCGCGTCAACCTTGCTTTCCTGGGCGAAGATCGTCTTGAGCATCGCCGCCACTGCAGTGCGTTGCTTGGCCGGGGCATGGGCCAGCGCGTTGCGCATCCAGTGAACCCGACAGCGCTGATGGGTTGCGTTGAAGACCCGGCGCGCCGCCGCCCGCAGCCCCTTGTGGTCATCGGCGATCACCAGCTTCACCCCACGCAGACCTCGGTCGGCAAGAGACCGCAGGAAGTCGGTCCAGAACGTCTCGGCCTCGGAGGGGCCGGTGGCGACACCCAGCACCTCGCGCTTGCCGTCCTCGTTGACTGCCACGGCCACTATCACGGCACGGCTGATGATGCGCCCGCCCTCGCGCACCTTCACATAGGTTGCATCGAGCCAGAGGTAGGGCCATGCGCCCTCCAGGGGCCGCGACAGGAACGCGTTCACGCGCTCGTCGATCTCGGCACACAGCCGGCTAACCTGGCTCTTCGACATCCCGCCTGCGCCCATGGCCTTCACGAGATCGTCCACGGAGCGCGTCGAGACGCCATGAACGTATGCCTCCTGGATCACCGCGACGAGAGCCTTCTCGGCCGTCCGCCGGGGCTCGAGAAACTCGGCAGGTAGCTGCCCTTGCGCAGCTTCGGGATCTCCAGCGGGATGCGACCCGCACGCGTGTCCCAGTCCCGGTCGCGGTATCCGTTGCGCTGGACTTCCCGCAGGGGCGAACGCGCACCCTTGGCCGCGCCCGTCTGCGTCTCCACCTCGGCTTCCATGATCCGGCTGGCTGCAAAGGCCAGCATTTCACGCACAAGATCACCGTCGGCCTGCTGTTCAACCAGTTCAAGCAGTGCCATTCTCTCATCGGTCATCGTCATCTCCGTCTTTGGTTTCGAGTGTTGCAACCCGAACCTTTGCCGAAGATCGACGGTGGCCGCCACAGTCGCCACCGGCCGCGCGCTGCGCTACGCCGGGGGCTTCGCGCGCGGCCTCTTACACCAATCGTTGGGACACTGCCTGAAGACGCGCGGGCTTTATCAGTGCAGCACCTGCCGGACGCAGACTTCGTCGATCGCCGGGACGATTTTCGCCGCGACCAAGCTGAAGCTGCGCGTCTGGTTCCGCGCCCTCTATCACCTGACCCAGACCAAGCAGGGGATCTCCAGCATCGAACTCGGGCGACGCCTCGGGGTGACGCAGACCACCGCCTGGAAGATCAAGCACAAACTTGGTCAGGTCATGCTCGACCGCGATGGCGCCAAACGACTGCGCGGGCGCATCGAGATCGACGATGCCTACATCGGCGGCGCGCGCACGGGCGGCAAGCGCGGACGCGGTGCCGCCGGCAAGAGCTCGATCCCACCTGCGCCGTCATCGAGCTGTGGCCTCGCCTGCTTCGCCGCCGTCACGCGCGCCGGATGCAGCCACGCGATCCTCAGAACCGGCTCGGGACCGAAAGCCGCGAAGACGCCCGCCTTCAAATGGGTCAACACCGCTCTTGGCAACATCAAGGCCGCCATCACCGGCACCCACCGATCCGTCAGCGCCAAACACGTGCCAAGATACCTCGCCGAGTTCGAATATCGCTTCAACAGGCGCTACGATCTCGCGGCCATGATCCCCCGCCTGACCTGGGCCAGTGTCCGAACACCGCCCATGCCCCACTGCCTGCTGAAATTGGCTGAGGTTCACGCGTAATCAGGAAACCTTTTAACAAAGTAAACCCAGCTGCGCGGATATGATCTGTCGCGGCCCTCAGGCTGAGGCCGCGACAGATCACATCTGCGCGGCGTCGATGGAACAGGGATCTGAAGCAGGCCATTCCGGTCTGCGACCACCAGGAAAGGTGATAAATCCAATGCAACACGAACCCAAACCAACGACCAATGCCCTGTTCCGGCAGATCTCCCAATTCGATGATTTTGTGAAATGGCTCCGCGACGAGGGTGACGCCCTCATAAACGCCGTGGATCTTCTCGGGGGTCAGGCCTGGGCCAAGAAGAAAGCCGGGGATGTGTCAGTGCGACCGTAGTTTTGCCATTTTGGCGGTTTTTTCTGCCATGAAACGCGCAAAGTATTGCCAAGGCATTTCAGGTCATTGAAATTGCTTTGCTTTCTCCGAAACCCATTTCGGGGTGTTTGAAAAGGCATCTCGAGCGTTCGAAGGGGACGGCATCTGCTCTGATCCTGCGCGGCCCTCTTTGTGAGGCCGCGCAGGACAGACCGCGCCGCCAAATATCCGGAGCAGGGACTTCCTGACGCGGCCCATGGTGGGCCCGCGCACTCAAGAGAGGTGTTCCCAATGAAACATTCAACCCACATGACTGCCCTGCTCCGGCATGTCACCAACGCCCGCGACTTCTGCCGCTGGCTCGAGGACAACGGCGACATGCTGATCGCCGCAGCCGATCTGCTCGGCGGTGCCGATTGGGCCGAACGCGCACGGGTGATCGTCACCGTCGCGCGCACCGGCGGTCCGGTCACGGCGCGTGTCCACACGCTCGAGGCGCTGAGCCGGCTCTTGCACGGCGGTCATGCCGACAGCCTCGATGGCTCCGAGGCGTTTCTGTTCTCATCCCTGCACCCGGACGACCCCCGGGCCACAAATGCGATGCGCTGTGCCGAGGCGCTCGACCGCGGCCTGCGGGCGATGGAGGCGCTGCGCCTTGCAGGTCTCACGACGCGAGGAGTGACGGCATGACACGGCAAACGGAAACAACCTGCCTGCAACGCGCCCGGGACCTCACCCGTCACGCGGCACAATGGCTGCAATTGCTCCGCTTCAGGTCCCGCCCCGGTGTAACGCCGTTTTCGGCAAGCATGTGCCATTACCACGCCATGCTCGACCCAAGCGCATCCGATCTCGATCGGCTCGCTGCATGCCGCGCCATGGAGCCCGCCGTGCAGCGGCGCCGCCTCGCGGAGGAATTCGTCGCGGAGGCAGATCAAGCCCGTCAAACGCTGTTGGATCCTTATCACCTGCATTGGGAAACGACGCGCGACGGCGCGGCCCTGTGGGCCATCACGAACCTTCTTCGCGAGGCCATCGACGCGTTCGAAGCCGAACAGATCGCTGCATGACAGACCCGGGGCCGCCACCAGGCGGCCCCGGTTGGCTGGCCTACATGGTCTCAGGCGTCAGTGGCGCGCTTCGATGATCAACGATCATTGTTTCTATCCAGTGGGAGTTACTCGCGCATAACTTTTTCCATCATGTGCGAATGATAAGAACACATACCGGCGTCATAGTCGAAATCATCCGGGCTGAATATCTCGCCGCACATCGAACATGTAAGGTCCGCCCCAGGGCAAAGAACGCATCCTTCGCCGAGCACCCAGCTCTCATGAGAGCATTCGGGACACGTAGTGACGGGAGGCTCCCCTCCGTCGGTTCCCGCGATGTAGGCTTCGCCAGCGGTCGCCTCGGCGATCGCAGCTTCGAAGACATCCTCCCGATCAAGAGCTGCGCCGCATTCTGCGCAGTCCAGATCCATTACCTCGAAGCTGTCGTTGTCTGGGTCAATCTGGCGGACCAACGACGAACCGCAGCTTGAACAGCGCACTTCTTCGAGAGCATCGGCAAGCGCATCAAATCCCCAGTCCATCTTGTCGAAGGATTCCGAGCATCTCGCTTGCTGCTGGTCGAACACCTCCTTGTTTTTCAGAAGGGCTTTCCAGACGCCGTCCTGAAAGAGATGGGCGGGCTCCTCTTGTAGGTGATCGACCAGCAACTGCTCGATGACCGGCATGGCGGATGCCAGTGCTTCCTTCGCGATCGCAGGCTTTACCGTCATGAACAGGTGTTCAGCATCGTTCCGGATCCGCGCCAGGTCCGCCAGCTTGGACCAATCGAGGTTGAGGCCGAGTTCCTTGAAACGCTCTTCGATCTGCTGGCGATCCACCGTGTTCCGTTTCAGCTTGCGCGGCACCATGGACCTGTCGCCGTCGATGTTCCGTGGAACAAGGTCCTTGTAGATGAGCGAACCATCGGACTTCGGCGGAGACTCGTTCCACAGTACCTGCTTGCAGAGCAAAAGGACACCCGCGTAAAGGTTTCGGATCGCGGACAGAACCCTGCGATCATCGCCTGTCTGGTAATCCTCGACCCCCAGTTCGATTGAGAGGACGGCATTTTTGACCAGCCCCTTGCATTTCGTGTTGCAGCCTGGCGACAATCGCCCCAACAGTCCTCGAATGACCGGTCCGATCCCAAACTACCCACGGCGATGATCGAGAATTTTGCGGTTGCAGCATAGGCACATTCGACAGGCATTGTTGCAGAACTCAGGCCTGAGGTATGACTTCCCCTTACCCCACTGAGGTCAGCCCACGCGAGCGATCTCGGCGGTGCCGAGGGCGTTGAAGCGGTTCATGAGGGCGATGCGGATGTGGATTTCTACGGTCTGTCGGTCCGGGTCTCTCGCGGCGATGCGCTCGCCAAAGGCTTTGAGGCAGCGCATCTTCGCCTCGATCCGGCTGCGGGCGTGGTATCCTCTCCAACGTTTCCAGAAGGCCCTGCCATAATATCGGGTGGCGCGCAGGGTGTCGTTTCTCGCACGTGCCGAAGGGCAGTCCTCTTTCCAGAGGCGTCCGTTCTTGCGGATCGGGATGATCGGGGTGGCGTCACGCGCGATGATGGCGGTGTGGCAACGGCGAGTGTCATAGGCCCCGTCTGCGGTCACGGTGCCGATCTGCTCATCCACTGGAACCTGGCCGAGCAACTCCGGCAGCACGGGGCTGTCACCGTGGCTGCTTGGGGTGAACTCGACGGCACGAATGTCGGACGTCGCCGGGTCCATGGCCAGATGCACCTTGCGCCATTGGCGTCGACCCTGCGGACCGTGCTTGCGGGTCTGCCATTCGCCATCGCCGAGGAATTTGATCCCGGTGCTGTCCACCAGAAGGTTGAGCGGCCCGCCCGCACGGCGATACGGGATCTGCACCGCCAGGGTCTTCTGCCTGCGGCACAGGGTCGAAAAGTCAGGCACGGGCCAGTTCAATCCTGCGAGCCTGAGCAGGCTGGCCACCATCCCGGCGGTTTGTCGCAAGGGCAGCTTGAACAACACTTTGATCGACAGACAGAACTGGATGGCGGCGTTGGAGAAGACCGGCGGACGTCCCGGGCGCCCTTCATGCGGCGCGAGCCAGGCCATATCCTTGTCCAACCAGACCAGCAGCGAGCCGCGCTTGCGCAGTGCAGCGTTGTAGTCGGACCAGTTGGTCGTGCGGTAGCGGGCGGGGGATGGCTTGCTCATGCAGCCCGTGTAACCGCATGGATTCACGATGTGAATCGTCAACAGTCAAAGTTGTGCAACAACGCCGGTCACGACCCTCCGTCTCGTCGGGGAGTGCGACAACCGCGAGCGCGCTCGATGCCGTTCAGAGCCGGACGAAGGTTGTTCGACATGCCCATACTCCGGCCCAAAACGTTACCTCATCATCGGATAACCCCGGATCTGGGAACAATCCGGCCCGTTTAGAGAGTTTGAAGTCTATTATGGGTGTAGTTCGAAAAAAGCATTGATCAATTCTCAGGTTCAGCTGAACTGGGAACGCGTCGGCCAGACCGTTTGGAGTTCATCGGTCCGATGCTGCGACTTTTAATTTGCACGGGATAGTATCATGGCAAAAAGATCGAAGATTGCGACAAAATTCATTCTGCCGGTAGACGAAAGCCGGGCGACGGAAACGTTTGGTTTCGGCGACAATTCGAACCTGGTTGACAAGGGAATCAATGGAGGATCCAGCACGCCGGACTGGTATCACATCGGAGTCGATTACGATTATTTCACAGGCACGCAGGATGAACAGTTCATATTCGCTGTCGCTAATGGCGAAGTCCATGAAATCGGTCTCGACGACGGCAGTGGCAGCGGATACGGGAATTACGTGATCCTCAGACACACTCTTCCGGGAAATGGTCAAGAGGATGTCTATTCGTTCTACGCCCATATGGAAGAGGCGCCACTGGTGGAAGAGGGCGACTTCGTTGATATCGGCGAAACACTCGGTTTTGTAGGAGAGACAGGTTTTGTCATCGGTGAGCACCTGCATTTCGAGATGCGCCTGGAGGATCCGAATTTCACTCAGGGCGGAATATACAGCGGCTCCTACGACACCCTTCCCCAGTTCAACCAAGGCGTCGCGGAGGGGGTCCTTTTCGATCCCGACGAATTCGTGCGTGACTACGAGACGACATCCGCCCTGATGAAGGATTTCACACCTGATAAGCCTGGCCTCGGAAACGTTCCCCTGGAAAATCTTCCGGACGTCGCGAAGGATCGTATCGGTATAGACACAGGAAATGAAGTCACCGTCAATTTTGAAGATGCAACCACCTTACCTGGGGGTGTCATTGCCGACGGCTATCTGGGACTGGACTGGGATAATTTCATCCTTCTCGATCCGGAGGCCGGATTCGTGTCTTTCCCGTCCGGTTATTCGAATGGTACGGTTTCAGGCGACATTATTGCACTGAACGCTTTTACTGATCCCGCTTCAATCAGCGATACGGAAAGTGACTTTGATCTGGAGAGCGCGTATTTTACCGCGGCATGGAATGACGGGTTGATTCTGGATGTATTCGCTTATGATGACGGCATCCTGACCGGTCGCGACACGATCGAACTGAATACGCAGGATCCGGTTCTTTACTATTTTGGCGATGAATTCTCCTCCATAGACGAACTGAGGTTCGAATCGAGCGGAGGCGTGAATGCCGGATTCGACGGGTCTGGGACGCAGTTTGTCGTGGATGACCTGAGTCTCGTGATTTACGATGAATTCCTGTTCTGATTTTCATATTTATTAAACAATTGTCAAAATTCGAAGGACTGGGCGAAAAGGATTTTTATCCGTTCCAATTCTGGCCAGCGGCAGTCGCCGACGAACCAGTGTCCCCGCTAACTGTCACATCCCGGAAGGTAGTATGCCTGTTTCTTGAACAGTTCCTGCTTGAAGTTGTGCCAGTCCTTCATCGCTTGCAAGGGCGGCTTGCTGTGCACAGCCGCCGCTCGGGCCAAACCAAGCCGCACCTGCAGCGAAGGTTCACTTTGTCCCGCACTGCGGCCGTCCATGCTGCGCCAAGGATCTCCAAATGGTTCCCGAAGAAATCTTCGCGAACTGTTCCTCGCCATGCACCTTTGTCTGGTGGGCTCGTCCACAGATTGTGACCTCGAATTGCAACACGAAATGCAAAGGGCTGGCATTTTCGAGGAGTTCTTTCATGCCTCGGCCTTCTTCCGGCGCCCCCGCTTCGCCTTCGGGGCGGCGGCGCGGGCGTCGCGGATGCGGGTGAGGAGGGCTTCGGCGGGTTCGTCCTCGGGGTCCTGGGGCACAAGCTCTCCACGGAAGGCCTTGGCCAGCAGGCGCTCGTCGAGCCGGTCGATGAGTTGGGCGGCGCGGCTTGCCTCCTCGGTCATCCGGTCGATGCGGGCGAAGGCGGCTTCGATGCGGCGGACGATTTCCTCTTGCTCTTCCATGGGCACGATCGGCATTCGCAGCTTGGCCAAGCTCTGCCTCGTGATCTGAGGTTGTGCAGAACCAGAGATCACCGTCGAGAAATCAAATCCATGCGAGAAGTATGCTCTTAGGAAATCAAGAGTGAAATGGTCAGCCTTTCCCTTGATTACCATTGCGTTGCCATTGATCCACGAGAACGGCTCAGAAATGTTCACGGCACCACAAGTTGCTCCACGGCAGGTCACCAACAATTCTCGATGCTCATGGTTGAATTCGTCGTAGAAACCGATCTTGCCGTTAGCACCAAAGACCGGGTATTTACCATCCGCTTGCATCTGGGCTTTGGAGATCGTCTTCGGCTGATAGGCATCGCAAACGTCAAGAAATTGTGCGGTTTCCCACTGCCTTTCGCGGATCAATTGACGCGTGATCGCCTGCTTGGCGCGGATCGCCAGTTTGGTGATGCGGGCGAGGTGGTCGCGCGCGGCGGCCGAGCGTGCCGAGAGCCGGTCCAGCTTCGCCACGATCCGCCGCTGCTCGGGGAGTGGGGGGATGGGAAACGCGGTGGACTTCAGAAACTTGAAATGTCTGCTGTAGCCTTTGTTCGGCAGCCGGACACAGCGGAGGGCCTGATACGCGAACTCCGGATCGTATTGATCGTTCGGCTGGAGCACCTTCACGCCATCTGCGCCCTGCGCAAACTCGAAGTCGATAAATTTCACGGCTCGCGTGTGATCCCCGAAAACGATGCAAGGCAGTGCCACGTCGTTTTTGAGATCATTGCGATCAGTAAAACCACCGACCAAGCCTTCGCCCTGATCGACAACCGGCAACGGCCCTTCGGTGAGGTATTCCTTCTGCTTGAGTTTCCTCGTGCTGTTCGTCGAGTCTGACCAAGTATCCTTGAAACTCGCCCACAACCATGATTCAGGCAATGTCGTGCTGGGCCACTCTCCCTTTTCAGCTTGGTCACTCATTCGGCTGCCACCGCCGCCGGGGTCAAGTCCTCTTCCTCGCCTTCCAGTTCCAGCACCAGCGCCTCGATCTCGCGCGTGGCTTCGCGCAAGTGGCCGAGGATCGCTGCCGTGATGTCGTCGGGGTCGGTCAGGCCGTCCTCGGCCTCTTCCTCGCCGTCGCGCAGCCAAGAGATGTCGAGGTTGTCGCCGCGCACGGCGATCTCCTCGCGGGTGAAGCGGCGGAAGCGGCCTTCCTCGCCCTGGTCCTGCCGCTCGGCCCGGCCATGGGGATCGTCGCCGAAGGCCGCCTCGAAGTCGGCGAAGTCCTCGGCGCGCAGGGGCCGCGTCTTGCCGTAGGAAGGCGCGCCTGCGCGCATGTCGTAGACCCAGACGGCCTGCGTCCCACCGCTCTCGCTGCGGTCCGCGTTGCGGGTGAATAAGATGACGTTGGTCTTGACCCCCTGGGCATAGAAGATGCCGGTGGGCAGGCGCAGGATGGTGTGCAGGTCGCACCAGTTCATCAGCATCTGGCGCAGAGCGCGGCCGGTGCCGTCCTCGAAGAGCACGTTATCGGGCACGACTACGGCGGCGCGCCCCCCGGGTTTGAGTCCGCGGATCATGTGCTCGACGAAGGCCAGTTGCTTGTTCGAGGTGCCCACGGTGGTCGAGAAATCGCTCCGTTGCGGCCGCCCGCCGCCCTTCTTGTTCCCGAAGGGAGGGTTGGACAGGATAAGGTCGGCCTTGGGCAGGTGAGCTCCCTCGTCGGTCAGGGTGTCCATGGACTGCGCGTCGCCCTCGATACCGTGGAGCATGATGTTCATCAGGCAAAGGCGGTGGGTGTCGGGGACGAGCTCCGCGATACTGTAGCAGTCGCGGATCTGCCTCTCGGCCGCGCCCTCGGGCAGGCCGTAGAGCTCGTTGTTGTCCTCGTAGATGCGACGGTGCGCGGCGACGATGAAGCCGCCTGTGCCAGCCGCCGGGTCCTGGATGCGCTCGCCCAGCTGGGGCTTGGTCAGGCGGATGATGCTGTCGATCAACGGGCGCGGGGTGAAGTATTGCCCGGCGCCGGATTTCTTGTCCTCGGCGTTCTTTTGAAGGAGGCCCTCGTAGAGATCGCCCAGTCCTTCCTCGCGCGCATCGAACCAGTCGAGGTCTTCGATGGCGGTGGTGAGGCTTTTCAGGTTGGCGGGCTTGCGCAGGCGGGTCTGGGCGTTCTCGAAGATGGCAAGGACCAGCGGATCCTTGGCGGCCTTGGGTTTGCCCTCGGCGTCGCGTTCATCGGGATCGCCGAGTGAGGTCAGAAGGTGCTTGTAGTGGGTGAGCTGATCGAGCCCCTCGCGCTTCGCCAGCGTGTCCCAGCGGTATTCCTCGGGGATCCGGCGCTCCTGCCCGGTTTCGGCCATCATCTTGAGGAAAAGAAGAAAGGTCAGCTCGGTGACATATTCGGAATAGGTCACGCCGTCGTCGCGAAGGACGGCACAGAGTTTCCAGAGCTTGGCGACGATGTCCTGTGTGGCGCTCATTGGCTTGCTCGATCCTTTTCTTGTGGGTCGATTGAATTGAATACGAAATCAAACTGGTTTGCGTCGAGTCGTGAAACCGACTCGATTAGGTGAGGCACAGTTTTCCAGACAGTATTCAGGATAAAGTTCTTGCCCTGCCCGCAAACCTCGATTGGCATAGAGCTTTCCTTCAGCTTGGTCAGCGTTGCGCAGGGCGAGGTGTCGCGCGTCTCTTTTTTACAAGAAAGGTTTCCACGATTTCCATGGTCGACCTCGGGCAGTAGCGCTTCACACGGCACACCCGGCAGCTCGATCACAATCGGATACCATGGCGCATACAACATATGGGATAGGTCCTCGAATTCCGAAAGAAGGCAATCAGCGCGATGTCCCATCTCCCGCTGGCGCAGGATCCTAACCAAAGTCCTGCATGTATCGACCGCCTCTGGTGAATTCATGGCGTATGAAGCCGCTTGATATTTCGACGCTGATACGTATACGCTGCCGTGCCTCCAATTCATGTGATCGGAGACCTGAGCAGAAATCTTTGTCGCAAGACCAAGAAAAAGCCAAGTGTCAGGGTCGTCTTCAAGCGTCACCGGCCCGATTAGATCTACGGCGGTCTTAATGAATTCCACAGCTTTGAGATCAGCAATAATATTTCGACCACCCAAGCCGTGCTCCAAAATCGACGGAAGGAGAGCCGAACACGTTCCATGCCACAAAGATATTGGCGATACTGATCTCATGCGGCGGGCTCCCAAGTCTCGGCTCTTATCTCTTCGAGGATGGTGTCGAGCTCGCCCCCGAAGATCCTGTTGAGGCGTCTATAGCCGCCCTGCTGCGCGAAGGGCGGGTCATCGAATGCCTGTCGGTCGATGACGACCTGGCTCTTCATCTCGTCTCCGATACGATCGAGCCAGCGTCGCTGAACGTCGTCGAGATCGTGACTCGATGCAACCTTCCTGATGGCATTATCGACGCGGTCGGCGTAGGCCATCAGAGGATCGCCGAGGGCGGCCTGACGGATGAAGCCGATGATGGAGGCGGCAATGTCTTCATTCGTGCGGTCCCGCCATGCCGCGCGCAGATCGCTCTCTCGGAAGTGGCGGGCGTCGAGAGCGAGGCGAAGCTCACGCAGGCTCTCGCGGGTCAGGTCGCGGGGACGCGTGACGACGATGCTCAGGGCATCGATCTGGTTGGCGTTGTCGCGCACGAAGGTCTCGAAGGCGTCTATGAAGTCTGCGGGGCGGATCCCTTCGCCGTAACCCCGCGTGACACCGGTCACGTTATCCTCGCCGGTGTAGATCGGGATGATCGGTGGGGCACCGCGGTCGCCCTTGAAGTCGAAGAACTTGCCAAGGCCCGGGCGATCCTGCGTCCATTTCCGGACTTGTGGCGGCGGGCCGTTTCGGAAGCGCTCGAGCGTCTCTTCGGGCGTCTCGCCTGCCTGGGCGGTGTATTGCTCCCGAATCTCCGTATTCATGCGCCGGACCTTGCGGGACAATTTAACGATGATCTGGTCGAGAATTTCCTCCTGATGGGACGGATCATCGGCGTTCTCAAAACCATCAAAGAGGGTTTCGAAGGACACCTTCGGATCGACCACGACCGGCCGCATCTCGGTCATGGCCTGGAGGTTCGGGTAAAGGTCTACCGCATCGTAGATCTGGAAGGCCTCCTTGCCGATCTCGTCACACTTGCGGGTCGCCCGACCGATCATCTGGTCATAGAGGATCCGGGAATTCACCCGTCGGAGGAATACCAAGTTGGTTATAGACGGGACATCGATGCCTGTGGTCAGCAGATCGACCGTGACAGCGATCCTGGGATCGGCCTCGTTCTTGTATTTCAGGATCAGTTTCCCTGGCTTGTCGACCGAGCCGGTGATCTTCTGGATCATGTCGTCCCGAATCTCGAGGCCTTCCTCCCGGTAGGCCTGACGCAGGTACTGGACCACCTCATCGGCATGATCGTCGGAGTTCGCGAAGACCAAGGTCTTGCCGGCATTGGGCGATATGATGTCGATCCGGCGCGCGATTTCTGCGGCAACGACCTGGTTGAACTTCGGCGTCCGAACGCGTCGATTGAAATGTTCGACCGTAAAGTCCAGTTGATCCGGAAGAGTGGCGGTGTCGATCTGCCCCGTGCGAGGATCGAGCACGTCGATGGTCTCGCCAGCCTCGATCGTGATGCCGGCCTCGCTGAGGGCGGTCTTGATCAGATGCGGCGGGTCGTGATCGATCAGCCAGCCGTCGATGACCGCCTCACGATAGCTGTAGCGGTATATCGGATCGCCAAAGATCTGCGCCGTGTGCAGGGCCGGCGTCGCCGTGAGCCCAACCTTCACGGCGTCAAAATATTCGACCACACGGCGATACTTTGACACGTAGTCGTTCTGATCCCGGAAGGTCGTCTCGGCCTCGCTCATCTCCCGGTCGAGCAGGTAGCCCCTGTGACACTCGTCAATCAAGATCAGGTCGTATTGATCAACTGGAGGTCTCTCTCCGGGCTCGCGCTCGAGCACGCGCTTCACAAGACTTTGAACGGTGCAGATATGAATCTTCGCGTCACGATCGATGTCCTGCTCTTCGAGGCCTCGGAGTCCAAAGATCTCGGCAAAGGTCTTGGCGCCGACCATGCGGGTGGTCTCGAAGGCACTTTCCGCCTGCTCACCGAGGGCGCTGCGGTCGACCACGAAGCAAACCCGTAGGAACCGCTTCGCTTCGAGAAGACGGTAGATCATGGCGATCGCCAGTTTCGTTTTGCCCGTGCCCGTGGCCATAGCGATGAGCATTTCCCGCTGGCCTTCGGAAACCCCCTTCTCGACCGCCTTGATCGCCGTCATCTGATAGGGGCGCAGGTCGAAACCGAAATTGAAAGGTTTCTCCTCCAGCTCCTTCTCTGCGGCGCGACAATCGACCTCAAGTCGTTCGATAAGACCCTTAGGCGTGAACCATCCTTCCAGGGCCCGAGAAGCATTTGTCTCATCGCGCGTGTCGCGGAACCAGATCCCGCTCTGCGTCGCCATGGCCGGATAGAAGCTCCGCCCGTTTGTGGCAAAGATGAAAGGGGCCTTGTGGCCATCCCACGGCCCCCCCGCGAAGTCAAAAGTCTCGTCGGGCTGGATATCGTGCGAATACCGCGTCGCCTGGACGTCGACGGCTGACATCACGTTCTTGCGCTTGCGCTTCGCCTCCACGAGGCCGACCAGGGTCCGACCGGCGAAGAGCGCATAGTCCGCCTGACCCGAGGACGTCGGCCATTCAGCAATGGCCATGTTGCGGTTCTTTTCCGGCCTTGTACCCTTGGAATGGCGCATCGTCGCACTGTCGACATCCCAACCGGCCTGGCGGAGCTGTTCGTCCACGAGGAGGCGAGTGTCGGCTTCGTCGAAGTCCATGTCCTTGGCCGAGTCGAAGGCGGCCTTTATAAACATCTGTGCCTTGCCGCGCTCGACCGGTCTTGTCGCTCGTCGCTCGGCATCCTCGGCCAGTTCAAAATAGATCGCGCGCTCTTCTTCAGCGAGACGGGCCCTTTCCTCGGCATCCAGGGCGGCGCTTCTCGCGTTGTCCGCCTCGCCTGCGAGACGGACGGCTTCTGATGAACGCTCATCCAATGCTGACTTGAGCGCCGCAACCTGCTCCTTGAGATCGGGCGCATCGTCCTCCGCCAGTCTCGGTGGGATGAACGGCATGGTAAGTCGCGGGTGACGCGTGGTAGAAGCGCGGAGCCACACACCGAGACGATGGCACAGCTTCAACGCCTCGAAAGCCATGCGGCGTTCGCCGTCGTGACCATGTACAGCCGCGTTACCGTCGATACGCAGACGGTGGAGGATGTCGAGGATCTCGCGCGGGAGTAGATCATCACGGCGAATACTTCGAAGCATGCCGGAGAACGTATCGTCGCCGGAGACGTCTGCACCGGCACTCTCAGCGACGATCCGCGCCATGCGTTCCGCGAACTGCCGAGTCTTGATCAGAGCCGTGTTCGCATCGTCGACGAAATATCTTTCGGCATGCGACGCCAAGATTGCCAGCGGGCGATCGATATCATTCAGGTGATCGAAGTTCTGGCTTGTCATTTCGGGCAATCACTCACGACATATAAGCATGCTCAGGATTTCTGGTCTTATCGCGCAATGCAATAGATCGCGCTGCCTTCACACGCCGTCCCGAAAAAGGGTGTCTGCAAACCCAGACGTTCACTTTAGAGTGGCATCGGAAAGAACGATACTGGAACACTCCTCGAAACTATGTTATCAACCAGAGGTTTAGCATCTTTCCCGGAGCTTGTCTACGCGCGAAGATATTTTCGTGAGAGCGGAATGGCTCGAAAATCGAACGCTACAAGATATTCAGATGCCGGCGGCGACCTTCGCCGACAACGAAGGCGCCAAGTTCTGGCTGTCGGTGATGATCCGCGGCTTCATCGTCGTGCAGACGTACAGGCCGACCAGGCCAGAGGTAACGCGCGAATTGGTCGAGGGATGGTATCGAGACCGGGCCCACATCAAGTTTCTGGAGCGGATCGAACTCTGCCTCGGTCTCTTCCCGGATCCGGAGGCATTCCGGCCGAAGGGTCTCATCGTGCGTCAGACCAGGCAGCGATAGGGGTCCATGTCACCGGCCGGACGTCTGCTGCTGAACCGCCGCCTCGTGCAGGCGCCGGTCGACGCCATCGACTACGTGATTTACCCACGAGATCTGCCACGTGGCCGAGCCACATCACGGCGCCGCCTTTTTCGAGCTACTCGACAAGGTGATGCCGGATTGGGAGCGTTGGAAGTAGAGGTTGGAACGGGCCATGGCCTACGAATACTCGAGCTTTTTCGTAGATGGCAGGGTACACGCATTCCGATCTTTTCGAGCCTCGCCTTCGTTGACAAGTCGACAATACGCGGTCAGCGCGGCAAAAACTGTCACCGGCCTATAACGCTGCAAGCAATTGATTAAAACTGAACTTTTACAATGTCCTATTCAAAGGCTCCGGATCTGCTGCGCGTTGCCGAGATGGCGATGTCGCGCTTTGACGGCATCGCCCTGCAGGACATCACCGAAGAATTCAACTGCGATCACCGCACCGCGTAGCGCATGATGCGATCTTTCGAGACAGTCTTTCCCAGGTTCGTCCGGTAAATCTCGCCGCTTCGGATCAACGCCCAGACGACCTGCGCCATGCGGTTCGCCAGCGCGACCGCGACGACCTTCACCGGCTTTTTCTCCAGCATGCGTGTCAATCCCGGAGCAAAATGGGTCAGTGAACCGGTGAAATAGTCCTCAGCGGCGGCGGTCTGTCAGGCGCCTTGGCGCTTGCGCTCTTATATAGCTGGCAGGCGTCAAGGTGCACTGGCCAAAGGCCAGTCGTTTTATACAGTGTCGATCTGTTTCGATTTCAGGATTTGGCTTTGCGGCTCTGTCTGAGCCGGAAGCTTTCGCCGTTCATCTCGAGGATGTGCACATGGTGCCTCAGTCGGTCGAGGATGGCGCCGGTGAGACGCTCCGGTCCGAAGACCTCGGTCCACTCATCGAAGGGCAGGTTCGAGGTAATGATGATAGATCCGCGCTTGTAGCGCTGAGAGATGATCTCGAAGAACAGCTCGGCTCTCCTATTGATCAGATGCGAGACTCTCATCATCAGCTCGTTTAGTGTCAAGCATAGTGCACACGCGGATATTTTGTAGAGCAAATTGTGGATCAAATTGTGGATCAAATTGTGGACCGATCCTCTGCCAGAACCGGCCGTTCACCTTCAAATCCCTTTAATTTCAAGGATTTATCTGTTTTTTGATTGCGAATGATGGTGCCCGGGGGCGGAATCGAACCACCGACACGAGGATTTTCAATCCACTGCTCTACCCCTGAGCTACCCGGGCTTTTTTGAAGCACACCGACTTCACGACATCCTATTAGGCGAGGTGAAACAGGGTGTCCAGAGTCGATGCCGAAAAATCACTCGGGTTCTTGCGGCATGTCTTTGGCGTCTTTCGCGCCTGCGTCGATGTCCTCCGGATCGGTCGCGGGCACTGCGTACTCGCCGCTGAACCACTTGCCAAGATCGACATCCGCGCAGCGTTTCGAGCAGAACGGGCGGTAGCGGGGAGAGGTCGGTTTTCGGCAGATCGGACAGGTCATCACATCACGTCGGTCAGGGGCAGTCGGTCACGTTTACGCTGAAGCTCGAAATGGCCCAACGGCGACCATCCGGCAAGGGCCGTCTCGACCGGGTCCGCGCGGAAAGCGGCGCGCAGGGCGGTCTCGAACGCGCGCCGGTCCTTCTTGGGCATCGGCGCGAGGTCGAGGGTGATCTGCCCGCCCAGCCCGCGCAGGCGCAATTGCCGGGGCAGGTCGCGAGCCATTGCGAGGTTGGCCTTGAGGCCGGCGGCCGGGCTGGTATCGCCGCCGGTATTCACGTCGACCGCCACGAGGGCGCGTGTCGGCTCTATGTAGCACGAACCTCCGCCGGGCAGCGCCACCTCGGCCCGCCGCAAGGCCTCGACCTGGTCGAGCACGCCAAGCGTGGCGAAAGAGCCCGGCCTACACGCGACATCCGCCGGCTCCACCCAGTCGCGCCAGGCGAGGGTGTGCGGCCCGTCCCCCTCGACCAGCTTCTCCGGCCCCTGCCCGGCCGCGTCGGCCAGCACCGCGCGCGCGAGATCGTGCATCGCGCGAATATCCTCTGCGACCGCGTCGGGATCGGCGTCGGCACAGGCCGAGCGCAGGATCAGGCCGATCTCCTGGCCGCCAAGCGCGTCATGGGCGATCTCAAGCAGGCTGTCGCGCAGATCCTCGTCCTTGATGCCCCGCGACAGGTTCAGCCCCGGCGCTTCGGGTGTGACGATCGCGTAGCGGCTCTTGAAGAGCAGCCGTGCGGTCACCGGCAGCGCCTTGCCCGGCTCTGCATATCCGGTCACTTGGACCAGGATCGGCTGGCCGGGCGCAAGCCCCTTGACCTGCCGCAAGAACGCAGGGCCGTCGGGCGTGCGCACGAACATGCCCCCTTGCCCTTTCACCGGCCGGTCGGCGATGGCGCGGTAGATCGTGCCGGGCCGCGGCAGATCGGTGTCGATCAGCAGGTCGTCGAGTTGCCCCGAGACGAGCGACGCCGCCGCCTCGGCCCCGCCGAGATGGTCGAGGGCGATGCTGCGCGCGCTCATCGGCCCGGTTTCCAGAGCGGATGGCCGGCAGCCTGCAAAAGGCCAGCAGTTTCGGCCAGCGGCAGCCCGACGACCCCGGTGAAAGAGCCCTGGATCCACGGGATCAACGCGCCGGCAAGCCCCTGAATGCCGTAGCCGCCGGCCTTTCCCTGCCAGTCACCGGTGGCGAGATAGGCGTTCAATTCCTCGTCGGACACACGCTTCATGCGAACCTTGGTCACCACGTCGCGTTCCCACAGGCGGGTCCCGCGCCGCACCGCGACGGCCGTGATCACCTTGTGGCGGCGCCCCGAAAGCGCAATCAGGAACTGCGCCGCCTCGCCGGCCGAGGCGGGCTTGCCCAGGATGCGACGGCCAAGTGCGACCGTGGTATCGGCGGCGAGCACCAGATCGTCGTCACCGGCGCTGACCGCGCGCGCCTTTTCACGGGCCATCCGGGCGCAGTACGGGCGCGGCAATTCGCCGTTTCCGGGCGTCTCGTCGATATCGGGCGGGCGTATATCGTCGGCCACGACGCCGATCTGCGCCAGCAGGTCCCTGCGGCGCGGACTGGCCGACCCGAGAATGAACGTCATGAAACCGGTCGCTTACTTGAAGCGGTAGTTGATCCGACCCTTGGTCAGATCGTAGGGTGTCATTTCCACCTGCACCTTGTCGCCGGCCAGAACCCGGATGCGGTTCTTGCGCATCTTGCCTGCCGTATGCGCGATGATCTCATGGCCGTTTTCCAGCTCGACCCTGAATGTCGCATTCGGCAGGAGTTCCTTCACGACACCGGGGAATTCGAGCGTGTCTTCCTTGGCCATGGTCTCTCCTTGCTGTGTTCACCCGCACAGTCGCGGGACGCGCCTGTAAATGAGCCTGTTTCGGGCTTTTTTCAAGAGACTATATCAGTCGAGCCGCAACGATGTGACCTCTGCGTCGCGGCCGGCCTGTTCTCCCCAGTGCAGCCGGTTGAGCACGCCACCATCGGCCCGCACCCGCGCGACCTGGTCGAGATCGACATCCGCCACGGTCCAGCCCGGCTGGTCGAGCGTGCCTTCGGCGATCACCCCGGTGGGCGGGAACCCGGTATCGGGGGGCGCGAAGATGCCGCCCGTGCCGGTATTTTCATCCACCGCCGGCGACCACGCGGCCGCCCCGACGGTCGAGGCCATGACCGTCACGCACTGGGTTTCGAGCGCGCGCGCCATCGCCGCGATGCGCACCCGAGTATATCCTGCATGCGCCTCGGTGCAGGACGGCACGAGGATCAGCTCGGCTGCGCGCAACGCCCGAGCCAGCAGGGGGAATTCGCCGTCATAGCAGATCAGCACACCGATCTTTCCGATGGCGGTGTCGAAAAGCCGCAACGGGCCGCCGGGCACGATCCCCCAAGGGTCGCGCTCGTACCGGGTCATGATCTGCTTGTCCTGCACGCCTACGCCGCCGGCCGGCGTGAAGAGCCGCGCGCGGTTGACCGGGCGCGGGCCGAGATCCGCGTCGAAGACCGGCGCCGAGGCGGCGAGCACATGCACCCTGTACTGGGCGGCAAGCCGGCTGTGCAGATCGTCCACCTCGGCGATCCGGCGCGTGATCGCCTGCACCGACCGTTCCAGATCGCCCGCCACCTCCGGCCCGTCGAGCGTGGCCAGCTCCATCGCGCCGTATTCGGGGAAAACCGCAAGGTCGGCCCCCTGCCCCGCGGCGGCACCGATCCAGTCATCGATCTTGCTCTCGTACTCACCCCAGTTGGCGAGCACATCGAGCGGATAGGCAGCGGTGGCGATTCTCATTCTCGATCCTCGGTTTTACGTTGTTTCCATGTGTAAACCCTCGTGCCGGGCGCGTCGAGCGATTGCCGCCCCACGCGCAACCGTGCTATTGCTAAGGCCAAAGAGGCGGGACAGCCCTTCACATGGCAACGACGGCACTGACCAAGTATCAGAGGCTCGAGGCGGCAGGGCTGTGGCGCGCCGACGAGTCCGCGCAACGCCTCGACGTGATCGTGTCGGTGGGCGAGGCGACGCTGACCATCACCGACTTGCGCGACCGCGTGCAGACGCACTGGTCCATTGCCGCGATCGCGCGCGCCAATCCCGGGCAGCGCCCGGCGATCTATCACCCCGACGGCGATCCCGGTGAGACGCTGGAACTGCCCGAGGACGAGGCCGAGATGATCGCCACCATCGAGACCCTGCGCAGCGCCGTGGCCCGGCAGCGCCCACGTCCCGGCCGGCTGCGCCTCATCGGGGTGCTGGCCGTGCTGGCCGCGGTGATCGTGCTGGCAACGGTATGGCTGCCGGGCGTGGTGCGCGATCACGCGCTGCGCGTGGTGCCGGCCGTCAAGCGCGCCGAGATCGGGCAGGCGCTTGTCGGGCATCTGCACCGCGCGACCGGTCCCGCCTGCCGCGGTCCGGGGGGGCGCGTGGCGCTTGCAGCCCTTGCCCGGCGCCTGCCGCCGCGGCGTGGATCCGCGCGGTTCACAGTGGTGCGCAGCGGCCTCGCGGACGTGCTGCGGCTGCCGGGCGGCACGATGATGATCCCCGCCCGCCTCGTCGAGGCGTATGAGGAACCCGACGTGGTCGCGGGCCATGTCATCGCCGCCTACCTGCGGGCCGAGGCCCGCGATCCGCTCGAGCGTCTCCTGGCCGATGCCGGGCCGATCGCAACCCTAAGGCTGCTGACCACCGGCCACCTGATCGACGAGACACTGCGCGCCCATGCCGAAACGCTGGTCGATACCCGCCGCGAGGCGACGCCCGGCGACGCGATGCTCGACGGTTTCAAGCATTGGCAAGTCCGCGCCACGCCCTTTGCCACCGAACACGACATGCCGGTCGCGACGCGGAGCGCGCTGGTGGATGGCGACCCCTTCGCGCCCGCCGTGCCGCCCCCCCCGCCGATCCTGCGGGACGGGGACTGGCTTCGGCTGCAGGGGATTTGCGGCGGATAGGGTTGTACCAAACGCCCTGCCCTCTTGTACCGACCGCGCCGCGAGGCAGCCTACATGTATCCGCGCACAAGGCTGTCGGCGATCAGCGTCCACCCATCCGCGATCACGAAGAAGGCCAGCTTGAAAGGCAGCGACACCATCGCCGGCGGGACCATCATCATGCCCATCGACATCAGGATCGCGGCGATTACCAGGTCGATGATGAGAAACGGCAGGAAGATCAGGAAACCGATCTGGAAGGCCCGCGCGATCTCCGACAACATGAAGCTGGGCACCAGCACCGAAAGCGGCGCGTCGGGGCCGGTGACGATCTCGGCGGCATCGGGGCGCAGCGCGGCCATCGACGCGAAGGTACTGCCATCCACCCGCGCCGCCATGAAGCCGCGGAACGGCGACAGTGCCCGCGTCACGGCCTCGTCCAGCGGCAGGGTTTCGGCGAGCAGCGGCTCTATGCCGTTGGTCCAGGCCTCGGTGAAGACCGGCGCCATCACGAAATAGGTCAGGAACAGCGCAAGGCTGATGATCAGCATGTTGGGCGGCGATTGCTGCAAGCCGATCCCCTGCCGCAGGATCGACAGAACCGTGACAATGAAGGGAAAACAGGTGATCATGATGGCGATGCCGGGCGCCAGGCTCAGCACCGTGACCAGCGCGAGAAGCTGGATCGTGCGGGCCGAGATCGACCCGCCCTCGCCCATGGAGATCGAGATGTCCTGCGCCGCGGCGCCGTTTGCCGCGACGATCAGCACGAGCGCGATCGCGCAGACCCATCCGCCAGTGCGCATGCCGCTCACCCCAGCCCGTCGGACAGGTTCGCGACTTCGGTAAGGCGCACCGCGAGCTGCCCGGCCTGCTCGCCGTCGAGCTCTTCGAGCTGGCCGCGCGCGATCAGGCGTTCGCCGATGTAAAGCTCTACCGCGTCATCGACCCGGCGGTCGAGGGGCAGCACCGCGTCGCGACCGAGGCTCAGCAGGTCGCGGATCAACGGGCGGGCCTTTCCGACCGAGATCGTGATCTCGATGGGCACCGAGGAAAACGGGTTCGAGAGATCCGCGCCGGGGCGCGTCTTTTGCGTGCTCATGTCGTCGGTCATGCTGTGGCTTTCCTGCTGTTTTCGAAAAATCCCGAAACCGCCTGCTCGATGCCCTCAAGCACCTCCTGCATATCGATGGCCTGTTCACGGCCGTCGAAGCGCAAGTAAATCTGGCCGCTCGCCAGGGTGTCATCCACGCCCAGTTCGATGTCGATCTCGGGCACGGCCTCGGTCAGATGCGCGAGCGCGGGCATGTCCGCCTCGGCCGCGGCGATCGCGATCTTCTGGTGACCCTGCTCGCGCGCGATGTCGTGCAAGGTCTCGACCAGCCGCGGCACGAGGCTGTCGCGGGCGAGGCGGGGCAGCACCGCAGAAACCATCTGTTCGAGAAGCGGGTGCACCGCCTGCATCACCGCCGCGTAGGCCTCTTCATAGGTGAAACTCAGATCCTGCAGGTTCTGCCCCAGATCCGCGGCGATCCGGCGCGACTCTTCGCCCTGCGATTTTACCGAGTCGTCCCAGCCCGCCTGGTAACCCTTCTCGAAGGCTTCGAGCCGTTCCTCCTCGAGCGACACGTCGGTGATCGACAGCGAGGTGCCGCGCCGGGTCACGCCGAAATCCTCCAGCAGATGGGTGATCGACATCAGACCTTTTCCTCCTCGCCCTCGAGCCAGCTGCGCAGGATCTCGACGCTTTCCTCCTGGCGCTGGCCGATCAGGTTGCGCAGGCGCACCACGGGATCCTCGTCGGTCTGGCCCGGGAACCGCTCTTGCAGGCTGTTTTGCGGGCTTTCGCCCGAGACCACCGACAACCGGCTGGAATCGAATTCGCCGTCCTCGATCTCGCCGGTGAGCGGCGCGGACTCGGCAGGCGCCTCGTTGCGCGCGGTGTCGTCCTGCGCCGCCGGCGCGTCCAGCCTCGCCGGCTGGTGCGCCGCCGGCCGTGCCAGGATCGGGCGCAGCACGAACAGCCCGAGGATCAGCGCCACGAGCGCGAGAACCGCGACCTGCAAAAGCGACATCACGTCGAGATCGAAGCGGTCGAACAGGCCCGGAACCGCCAGGGTGCCCGCCGGCTGCGGTGTCTCGAACTGCATGGTCTTGATCGTCAGGACATCGCCGCGCTCCGGGTTCAGGCCGACGGCGGAAGACACGAGTTCGGCGAGGGCGTCGAGCTCTTCCTGCGGGCGCGGCTGGAAGACGGGCGTGCCGGTCTCGTCCGGCGCAAGGCTTCCGTTCACGAGCACGGCAACGGTCAGCCGCTTGATCGCGCCGGGGCCTTTGGTGATTTCGCGCTCGGTCGTCGAGACCTCGTAATTGACCCGTTCGCGGGTGTCGCTTCTCTGGCTTTGCGAGGTGTTCTCGCTGCCCGCATCACCGTCGGGCACGTTCGAGGCCACGGTCACCCCGCCGCCCTCGTCCGTCGAGGTGCTGCTGGTTTCCTCGGTATCGGTGCTGATGGCGACGCGGCCCTCGGGATCGAAGCGCCGCTCGCGAATCGCCTCGGTGCGGGTTTCGGTGTCGAGCGCCACCTCGACCACGGCATTGCCGGCCCCGACACGAGCCTCCAGAAGCCGCTGCGCACGCGCGCGCAGCGCCTCGATGCGGGTGTCGGGCGCGTTTTCCGACACGTCCTCTCCGGGGCCGATCAACCCGCCCTCGGCATCTATGACCGACACGTCGTCGGGCGTCAGCCCCGCCACCGCGGAGGCCACCAGGAACCGCAATGCCCGCGCGTGCTTGGCGGTGATCCCCGGGGCCTGCGCCGTGATCGAGACCGAGGCGGATTGCCTGATGTCGCGCTGGAACGGGTTCGACCCCGTCGAGGCCAGGTGTACCCGCGCGCTGTCGATCGCCGGATGCGCGACGATGGTGCGCGCCAGTTCGCCCTCTTTCGCGCGCCAGTAGGCGGCGTCGAACATCTGTGACGTGGTGCCGAAGCCCGACATCCCGTCGAGCAACTCGTAGCCTTTCGAGGTCGAGGCGGGCAGCCCCTCGCCGGCGAGGCTCATGCGCAGCGAGTCGCGTTGCGCCGAATCGACGAAGATCGACGTGCCGCGCACCTCGTGCGCCACGCCACGCTGGTCGAGGGCCTCGACGATCTCGCCGGCCGCGGCGCCTTCCAGCCCGGAATACAGAAGCGTCATGCTGGGGGCCGAGGCCATGCGCGCAAGCGCCAGCACCGCCACGAACATGGCCAGTGTCGCCACCCCGACGATGACGCGCCGACGCGTGTCGAGAGAGTGCCAGAGGGTCACGATCTGCTGCAATTCTTTGCCTCCTGATCTGCGGCGTTCTGCCGGTCGCTTTGGTCATGTTTCGCCGATCAGACTTAATAATCGGTTAGTTTCTGTCGGTCATATTGGCGCTGACGGAATTCGAGGAGCACGCCATGGCGCATGCAGAAGACATCGATCAGCCCGCAGAGGCGGGGCCGGGCCGCAGCAAGGCGCCGTGGGTCATCGGGCTGGTTCTGGCGCTGGTCGGGGGTGGCGGCGGCTTTTACGCCGCAGTCAACGGGTTGCTGCCCTTTCTCGCTTCGAGCGAGCCCGCGTCCGAGGACGCCGCAGGCGATTCGGACGCGCCGGCGCGCGACGCGTTCGCGGATCTGGCCTTCGTGCCGATCGAGCCGCTTGTCATATCCCTCGCCGGCGATGGGCAGACGCGCCATCTGCGGTTCCGCGCCGAGCTCGAGGTGCAGACCGACCAGAAGGCGGACATCACCCGGCTGATGCCGCGCATCGTCGACGTCCTCAATACCTATCTGCGCGCGCTCAGCATCGCGGATCTCGAGGACCGAGCGGCGCTGCTGCGCCTGCGCGCACAGATGCTGCGGCGCGTGCAGATCGTGACCGGACAGGACGGGGTCAACGATCTGCTGATCATGGAATTCGTTTTGAACTGAAAGGGGAAATGATGGAACTCATTGCCGATATCCTGCTGGTGGCGGGCGCTCTAGGGGCGGGATTCTACTGTCACGTCCTGGCCCGGCGGCTGAGCCGCTTCAACGATCTGGAAACAGGTGTCGGCGGTGCCGTCGCGGTGTTGTCGGCGCAGGTTGACGATCTGACGAAGACGCTGCGCCACGCCCAGACCACGGCCAGCGGCTCGATGGAGTCGCTCGACGGGCTGACCGACCGGGCCGAGACCGTGGCCAAGCGGCTCGAACTTTTGGTCGCATCGATGCATGACCTGCCCGACGAGCCCGCAGCGCCCGAGAGCGGCGACACCCCGGTGTTTCAGCGTCACGGCCGCGAGATGACCGGAGAGCGGTCATGACCGCAATCCGCACCCGGCCGCGCCGGCCGCGTCGGCGCCTGCGCGGCGCGCTCGTGATGATCGCGACCATGCTTCTGGCATCCGCGTTCGTGCGCCTCGGCAACGGTGTCGGTCAGGCGGTGGCGCTGGCTTCCGCCGAGGCGGTGACGGGATCAGATGCACCCGACGCACCAGACGCGAACCGCTCGTGCGAGACGCCGCAGGACCTGCAAATCCTGCTCGACGCATTGCAGGACCGCGCCGCCCGCCTCGATGTCGACGAGGCCGCAATGCAGGACCGGATGCAGGCGCTGCGAATCGCCGATCGCGAGGTCACGCAGAAGCTCGCCGCGCTCGAATCGGCCGAAAGCAGCCTGCGACAGACGCTGACCATCGCCGAAAGCGCCGCGGAAGAGGACATCAACCGCCTCACCCAGGTCTACGAGCGCATGAAGCCCAAACAGGCCGCCGCGCTTTTCGAGCAGATGGATCCCAGCTTTGCCACCGGGTTTCTCGCACGAATGCGCCCGGACGCGGCGGCCGCGATCATGGCCGGGCTCAGCCCGCAGGCCGCGCATACCTTCAGTGTCGTGCTGGCCGGTCGCAACGCCGACGTCCCGACCAAGTGACACGACCTTGACCGGCTTCTCGAAACACTCCGATGCCACCCTGACACATGTACATCCGCGGAGAATATAATGCTCGGAACCATCGGTATTCTTCTGATCTTCATCATGGTTTTCGGGGGCTATCTTGCCGCCGGAGGCAAGCTCGACATCATTTTCGCGGCCCTTCCCTTCGAGATGATGATCATCTGCGGCGCCGCCGCCGGCGCGTTCCTCATAGCCAATGACCAGTCTGTCATCAAGACGACTTTCCGGGATCTCGCGAAGGTGTTCAAGGGTCCGAAATGGAAGCCCGACGATTATCGCGATCTGCTGTGCCTGCTCTTCACCCTGATCCGCCTCAGCCGGCAGAACCCGGTGGCGATCGAGGCGCATATCGAACAGCCGGAAACATCGACGATATTCGCGGGTTATCCACGCATCCTCGCGGACGCGGAAGCGGTCGCGCTGATCGGCGATACGCTGCGTTCGGCAATGATGAACTACGACGATCCGCACCAGGTCGAGGAGGTTCTCGAAAAACGCATGGAGGTCAGCGAGCATCACGCCCTGCAATCCAGCCACGCCCTTCAGACCGTCGCCGACGGGTTGCCCGCCCTCGGCATCGTCGCTGCCGTGCTGGGCGTGATCAAGACCATGGCCTCGATCGACCAACCGCCCGAAATCCTCGGGAAGATGATCGGCGGCGCCCTCGTGGGCACCTTCCTGGGAGTGTTTCTCGCCTACGGCTTCGTCGGGCCGTTCTCGGTCAAGGTGCGCGATGTCGTCGAGGAGGATGCCCATTTCTACCGCCTTATCCGCGAGGTCCTGATCGCCAATCTGCACAATCATGCCGCGAATATCTGCATCGAGGTCGGACGCCAGAACGCCCCTCTTCACAACCGTCCCAGCTTTACGGATCTCGAACAGGCGTTGAAAAAAGTGAAACAGGGGGCGGCATGATGGTACGTTTGCTGTGTCTGGGTGTTTTCTGCCTGGCCGGTGCCGCCTCGGCGCAGACGGTCTCCGTCAGGTCCGGCGAGCACGGAAGCTTCACGCGTCTTGCCCTTGACATGCCGTACAAGGCGGAGTGGCAAATGGCCGCCGAGGGCGAGGTGAGAAAGATACGCTTTTCCGAGCCGGGGCTGGATTTCGACACCACCCGCGTGTTCGACCGGATCGGCAAGGGCCGGCTGCGCGCGATCGACCCTGCGCCCGGTGAGCTTGAGCTTGACCTGGCCTGTGACTGTGGCGTGCAAGCCTTCTGGCATACCGACACCATGCTCGTGCTCGACATCGGCGAAGCGTTCCCCCGGGTCGCGACGCCGCCGCAACCGTCGATCCCGTCGGCATCGGCACCGGAAAAGGACATTCCGCACCGAACGACACCGTCGAATGATGTCAACGCGCGGCTCTCACGGAGGTTTGCGACGAGGTTGCCTGATATGCGCTTTCCGGACCCGACCGGGGCGGGAGGTCCCTCGTCCGAAGACGAACGCGCGGATCTTTCGCAAATGCGGAAAAAACTTCTCACCGAGCTGGGCCGTGCGGCAAGCCAGGGCCTTCTGACCCCAAGTCCGCGGACGCGTCCCGAAAGCGAGCGCCTGACCGATACCGGAACCGCGCAGCCGGCGTCCGCCGCCCCGCGGGGCGAAGACTCCGCCGCGACGGCGGTTGCGCAGCCCTCTGGCGGCGCGGCGTTGAACCTGCGCGCGCAAAGCAGTATCGATGATGCAATCTCGTCGATCCAGCTCGCGACGACACCTGCTGACGGAAACGCCGACTGTCCGACAGCGGAACTGGTCGATTTGCCCTCCTGGGCGGGCACCGAACCCTTCCACCAGCAGATCGGGGCGCTCAACCGTCAGCTTCTGCGCGAATTCGATCGTCCGGACGAAGAGATCGCGCTGCAGCTCGCCCGCGCCTACCTGCATTTCGGTTTCGGCGCAGAGGCGCGGCAGATCCTCGATCTGCGGTCCCGGGGGTCAGAGGCCGACCGGATCCTGCACGAGATCTCGCTGATCATGGATCACGGCCACGTCTCATCCGTTGGGCGCCTTGCCGACATGACCGGCTGCGGAGAGCCTGCCGTGCTCTGGGCCTTGCTCGCGATGCCGGCGGTGCCGGTCGAGGCGGTTTTCGATCACAAGGCCCTTCTGCGCAGTTTCGCGGCGCTTCCGGCGCCCTTGCGGAATAGCTTCGGACCCGAACTCGCCCGTCGTCTGAGCAAGGCGCGACACGCAAAGACCGCGCGGGACATCCTGCGCATGACAGCACGCACCGGCGCGCCGGATTCCCCGGACCTGGCCCTCGCGCGCGTCGAGCTTGGAGGCGCCGAATCCGATGCCGGCACCACCCGCGCGGACCTCGATACCGCCGTGGCAAGCAACTCCGTGGCCGCTGCAGAAGCGCTTGCACGGATGATCGACGGGTTGCTGTCCGAGGGCGCGCCAGTGCCCCTGGACAAGGCCGAGCTTGCGGGCGCCTACGCCTTTGAGCACCGCGGCACGGATCTGGGACGGCGGATGACCGGTGCATATCTTTCGGCTCTGGGCGCGTCGGGCGCCTTCGCCGAGGCGGTCGCGGAGTACGAGAGGTTGCGATCGGAACTCGACGCGGCGGGGGCTACGGAGATCGCGGCGTCTCTCCTCGGACAGATGACACGCCATGCCGATGATGTGACGTTCCTGCGTCACGCGTTGAACGATCGTCTGGTGGCGCCGGCCATGGTGCCGGCCGATCCGGGCGTCGATATCGCCACGCGTCTTCTCGGATCCGGTCTTGCCGAACGGGCCCGCCAGTTCGTGGCGGCGGACCTGCCCGGCCGAAACGCGCGCCCCTCGAAGCTGGCGCGCGCCCAAATCGCCTTAGTGCAGGACCGTCCGCGTCAGGCCGAGGTCGAGCTTCTGGGTCTTGATGGACCGGATGCGGACCTTCTGCGGGCACGGGCCCGGAGTGTCGCTGGCGATCACGCAGCCGCACGGGCCCTCTACGTCGCAAGCGACAGGCCCGAGGAGGCGGCGGAGGCGGCGTGGCTTGCGCAGGACCTCGACCGCATGGCCACCGCGCAGGATCCTGTCTTGCGTCAGACCGTAGCGGCGCTCCGGGATTCGTCCGCAGACGTCGGGACCGACTCTACCCCGATCCTCGAACGCAACCGCGCCTTGCTTGAAAGCAGCGGCACATTGCGCGCGGCCATGACGACCCTTCTCGACGCAAAGGGGATGCCCGGGGATCCGCAAGAGTAAGAGACCCGTTCCTGGTTACCACTTGTCAACCAAGGATCCATAAAGTCGCACTCGAACGACGAGACTGTCATTGACCCAGAAAGGGCCCGGCATGCGACGAGACATCGCGGTCACACGCAAGAAGGACGTCATTGCGGTACATCCACGGGGCACAAGGTCGCCGAGCGCGACACCGGTCCAGTCGGTCCGCGCTGCTAGCGATACGCCTCTGAAAATGCTGCCGGAGGCCGCGGGCAGCACGGTGACGAAACGCGATGCCGGACGCGAGCGGATCCGGACCTTGGGTGTGTCGATTCCGGCACCCGTTCTGGACACCGGCGCCGTCCAAAGGCGAAATCTCGCTTGGCATGAGCGACAGGCACGGACGATACCTGCTCTCTCCGGGTCCGTGGACCTCGCGGCATGAAGGGGATGTCCATCAGCCAGTTCTTCCAGCCGACGGTGATGCTGGCCGTCGCGCTCATGGCGATCATCGTGATGATGATCCTGCCGGTGCCGGCCTGGGTGCTGGATGTCGGGTTGGCAGCGTCGTTCGCGCTCGCGATCCTGATCTTCACGATCACCCTCTTCATCGAACGGCCGCTCGACTTCTCGGCCTTCCCGACGATCCTGCTGGCGTCGCTGATGCTCCGGCTGTCGCTGAACGTGTCCTCGACCAAGCTGATCATCGGGCAGGGTCATACCGGAACGGACGCCGCGGGCGAGGTCATCGAGGGATTCGCCAATTTCGTTATGGGTGGCAGCATCTTTCTCGGTCTCGTCGTGTTCGGGGTCCTGCTGATCGTCAACTTCATGGTCATCACCAAGGGCGCGGCGCGGATGGCCGAGGTCGGTGCGCGGTTCGCGCTTGACGGCATGCCCGGCAAGCAGATGGCCATCGACAGCGACATGTCCGCGGGCGCCATCAACCACGAGGATGCGCGCGCGCGGCGCGAGCGCGACCAGCAGGAAACCACGTTCTTCGGATCCCTCGACGGCGCCTCGAAATTCGTCAAGGGCGATGCGATCGCCGGCCTTCTCATCACCCTGCTGAACCTCGTCATGGGGCTGATCATGGGCACCGTGATCCATGATATGCCGATCGGCCAGGCATTCGAGACCTACGCGATCCTCACCGTCGGGGACGGGCTCGTGACGCAGATCCCGGCCGTCATCATCTCGATCGCCTCGGCGCTGCTGCTGGCGCGCGGCGGCACGCTGGGATCGACAGACATCGCCATCACCGATCAATTGGGCCGGCATCCGACGGCGATCGGCACCGTGGCGGTGCTCATGGTCATGTTCGCCCTGGTGCCGGGGCTGCCGTTCATGCCCTTCATCCTTGGCGGGATCGGCCTGGGCACATTGGCCTTGATCGGCCAGCGCCGGAAGATCGCGGCGCAGACCTCCACGCCGGCAGACGAGACACCTGCGGCCCCGCCCGAACAATCGATGGGCGATATTCTCGAGCTTGACGACATCCACGTTGAATTCGCCCCCGACCTGGTGAACATGGTGCTGGATCCCGGCGCCGGGCTCGATGCGCGTATCGCCAACATGCGGCGGTTCACGGCCACACAATACGGTCTGATCCTGCCGGAAATCCGCCTGACCGACGAGCCGGGACTGCCCCCCGAAAGTTACGTCATCCGCGTTCAGGGCGTCGAGCAGGCGCGCGCCACCCTGCGTGCCAATCACCTGCTGGCGCTCGATCCCGAGCGCCATCCGGGCCTGCCCGCCGGAGACACCATCACCGAACCGGTCTATGGCGCGCCGGCGCGCTGGATCCCGGGCGCCGACCGTGATCAGGCGGCCCTCGACGGGATAACGCTGGTCGCCCCACCGGAAATTCTCGCCACGCATCTGCTCGAGGTGATCCGCCGCAATCTCAGCCGCCTGCTGACAATGAAGGCGATGCGGCGCCTTCTCGACGAGATGGTGAACCTGACCGACCAGACCCGTGCCGAGGCGAATCGCAAACTGCTCGACGAGATGATCCCGGATCGCGTCTCACCCGATCTACTGCACGCCGTCCTGCGGCTGCTTCTGGCCGAGCAGGTCTCGATCCGCAACCTGCCGCTGATCATCGAGGCGACGGCCGAGGCGCGTCAGACCCTTCCCACGCCCGAGACCATCTGCGAACACGTGCGCCAGCGGCTCGGGTTCCAGCTGGTGGCGGACCTGCAGCGCAGCGACGGCTCGCTTCCGCTCATTCAACTTGCCCCCGAATGGGAGGAGACGTTCACCACCTACCAGGTCGACGGCGACAAGGGGCGCCGCGATGTCGCGCTGCCGCCGGACGTGTTCAACACCCTGACCACGGCCGTCGGCGACGAGATAAAGCGCGCCGCCGAGAACGGCATCACGCCCGCCGTCGTCACCGCGACGCACCGCCGGCGTTTCCTGCGCACCGCCCTCTCGGCAAAGCATATCAACACGCCGGTCCTGTCGTTCGAGGAAATCGGCATCGACACGAAACCCGCGCTCGTGGGGGTAGTCGCGGCATGACCGCACTGATGGAAGGGCTCGAGATCACCCAGGATCTCCTGTGGCTGCATTTCACCGTCTTCCTGCGCGTCGCGCCGATCATCGCGCTGTTTCCCGGGTTCGGAGAGAATTCCGTGCCGACGCGCATCAAGCTGGGACTGGCGCTTGCCATGACCGCGATCGTGACCCCGGCGGTGGCGCCCCACCTGATGTCCTCGGGGGGGATGACGGCGCCGCTGCCCGGCCTGGTGCTGACCGAAAGCGGCGTCGGCCTGCTGCTCGGGATCGGGATCCGCCTGTTCGTGCTCGCGCTGCAGACCGCGGGCTCGATCGCGGCGCAATCGACGTCGCTCGCCCAGTTTCTCGGCGGGGCCAGCACCACGCCCATTCCCGCCATGGGTCATATCCTGGTCATAGGGGCCGTGGCGCTTGCCATGATCCTCGATCTGCATGTGCGCCTCGCCGAGATGGCGGTGCTGAGCTACCGGGTCTTTCCGGTCTCCGAAGGGTTGTCGGCGCCCGACGTGGCGCAATGGGGCATCGCCCGGGTCGCGCATGCGTTCGGGTTCGCCTTCACGCTGTCGGCCCCTTTCGTCATCGCCTCCATGGTCTACAACCTGACGCTGGGGATCATCAACCGGGCCATGCCGCAGCTGATGGTCGTCTTCGTCGGCGCCCCGGCGATCACCGCGGCGGGGCTCGCGCTGCTGATGTTGCTCGCGCCCACCATGCTCAAGCTCTGGGTGGAGGCGCTTCACGGCTTCCTCGCCAATCCACTCGGAGACGGCTGATGGCCGGGCAGGACGACGACACCGACAAGACCGAGGAACCGACGCAGCACAAGCTCGACGAGGCACGCAAGAAGGGCGAATTGGCGCGGTCGGCCGATCTGAACACCGCCGGATCCTATGCGGGATTCCTGATCGCGGCCGCGGTTGCCGGGGCCGCATCGATCAGCGACGCCAGCTCGAGCCTGATGCTGCTTTTCTCGCGCTCGAACCAGTTCGCGACGGCGATCTTCGAGGCGGGCGGCGGCGGCGGGGCATCTGCGCTGGGCGAGATCCTGCTCGGGATCTGTGTCGCCATGGCCGTCTGGTTCGCGCTGCCGGCCGGATTGGCGCTTCTGTCGGTCCTCGCGCAGCGCAGTTTCGTGGTCGCACCGTCAAAGCTCGAACCCAAGTTCTCGCGCATCGACCCGTTGCAGAACGCCAAGAACAAGTACGGCCCGACCGGTCTTTTCGAGTTCGCCAAGAGCGCCGTGAAATTGCTGCTTTTCTGTGTCCTGCTGGGTGTCTACCTCGCCGGCCGCCTGCCGCAGATCGCCGGATCGCTGCATGCCGAGCCGCGGATCATCGGCGCCCTGATGGCACGCATGACGCTGGAATTCCTCTTTGTCGTGCTGCTGATCGCGCTGGCCATTGGGTCGGTCGATTTCTTCTGGCAGCATTACGATCATCGCCGTCGCAACATGATGTCGCACAAGGAAATCCGCGACGAGCACAAGCAGAACGAGGGCGATCCGCACATGAAACAGCAACGCCGGCAGAAGGCGATGCAGATCGCGGCCAGCCAGATGATGGCCGACCTGCCGCAGGCGGATGTGGTGATCGTCAACCCGACGCATTACGCCGTGGCCCTGAAATGGAGCCGCGCGTCCGGCTCGGCGCCGGCCTGCGTGGCCAAGGGGGTCGATCACATGGCGCAGGCGATCCGTGAATGTGCCTTCCAGCACGGAGTCCCCGTGCACAGCGATCCGCCGACGGCGCGCGCGCTTCATGCCGGGACCGAGATAGGTCAGGAGATCGACCCGTCGCAATATCGCGCCGTGGCGGCCGCGATCCGGTTTGCGGACAAGATGCGACAGAAGGCGGGATACCGGCGATGATACCCGAGGATTTCGACGCACTCTGCGAGGTCACGCAGGCGCTTTATCGCGCCGAGGCGGCGCGCATGGCGCAGGTGTTGCAGGAAGAAAAGCGTTTGCGTGCAGCCCTTGCGCGGCTCGACGCGCAGCGCGCGGCAAACGAGGCCCTACCTGACACCGATCTCGACGGCCTGCGCCAGATCGGCGGCGACATGATCTGGCAGGCATGGGTGGGCCGCAAGAAGGCGGAGTTGCAGTCCGAACTGGCGCGCGTTCTGGCGCGCAAGGGGCAGATGGCAGGCAAGCTGCGCCGCGCCTTCGGAAAGGCCGAGGCGATCGAGGAAATGGCTGCGACCGCGCGCGCAAAGCGCCGGGTTGAGGCCCGCGCGCGCGACGCCACCGAGCGCGCGCAGCTTTGCGTTCTGGATAAGTGGATGTCGGGCTGACGTCCGGCCCGGTCACACGTCCTGGCGCGCGATCCCGGTGATCAACACGCCGTGGACCACCTCGCCAAGCATGTTTCGCGCGACATCCGTGAGGGCCCCCCGCAGCACGTCCATGTTGCCGGAATCGGTGAATTCGCCCGCGAAACCGCCCATGTTGGCGTGATCGAAAAGAACTTGCAGGAAGGCGTCCCGCAGCTTGGGTTCGCGGGCGTAGACCTGCTCTGCGGCGCCTTCGGTGATCTCGACATCAAGCGACAGGACGACCATTGCACTGATCTTCTCGCGCTGGACGATGGGCACGACGAACTGATTGTTGAGCTTGATGAATTCGGTGCCGATCGATGCGTCAGGCGGTGACCCTTCGGGCGCCGACGCGCCGTCGCTCGCAGCGGTGGGCGGAGCATCCCCTATTCCGGGTGCAAACCATAACCCCGCAGCAACTCCGCCCGCGGCTCCCAGTAGCCCCACGATCACGGGCAAGACCTTTCGAAGCATCGGTATCTCCTTGAAAAGGAATTCAGAACGGAAGGATGGCATCGAGGACTTGTTGGCCGATCCGGGGTTGTTGGACATCCGTGATCTGCCCGCGCCCGCCATAGGAGATGCGCGCAGCGGCGATCTTGTCATAGGTAATCTCGTTCTGGCGCGAGATGTCCTCGGGCCGCACGAACCCCGTGACCAGAAGCTCGCGAAGCTCGAAATTCACTCGCACCTCCTGCGACCCCTGGATCTCCAGCACGCCATTGGGAAGCACTCGCATCACCGTGGCGGCGACCCGCAGCGTCAATTCCTCGCTGCGCCGAACGGAGCCGTCGCCGCCCGAGCGACTGCTCGACTCGATCCCCACGGCAGGGTCGAGGCTGGCGCCTTCGGGCAAGGCCGGGTTGACGCGTTGCGGCAACCCGAAAAGGTCCGGGATCGAGAGATCCTCGGATCCGCTGCGCGACCGTTCGGTCGTATTGGACATTTGCGCCTCTTCGTCGATCTCGATGACCACGGTCATGATATCCCCGCGCTGCGCCGCACGCCGATCGCCTAGGAGAGACCTTTTCTCGGCGCTCCAGAGCGAGGCCTCGCCGAATGGCGCATTGCCCGCCCGTTGCAGCGGCAGACCGGGATCGAGCATGGCGAGTTCTTCATTGGCATTCTGTGTGGGGGTGAAGCTGGGTGGCTTGCCGATATGGTCTATGCGACCGCACGCCGCGATGATGCCGGCGCAGGTCAGAAGCATGATGTTGCGAAAATAGGGCATGGTTTCTCCTGTCGCCCGTCTAGCGGGACACTTCGATCTGGCCGTCCGGCGACACCCGGCCCATGACGGTCGCCCGAGAGGCAAGGTTCATCACCCGGACGTAGTCCCCGACCCCGGCCCGCGCGAGTGCGCGCCCCTCGGTCACGATGCGCACACCGCCCCGGGCATAGACGAGGGGTACCACCTGGTTGCGATCCACCACCGTCGGCGGACCGACGTGATGGGGATGCACCGCGCGCCCGGGATAAAGCGCGACCCGGGCCTCCTGGCCGATCAGATCCTGCAGCGTGACGGGGGCGCCGCCCTCGCCCTGCCGCAGCAGCAGATCGTCCGGGCCGATGATTTCCTGCGCCCGGATCGTGCGGGTCGGCACGATCACGTCGGCCAGCGCCGGTCCGGCCCCCGCGACCAGAAGAAATGCGAGCACGCGCCGCATCAGCGCACCTGTGTCGTGGCGCTGAGCATCTGGTCGGCGGCGGTGATCACCTTGGCGTTCATCTCGTAGCCGCGCTGCGCCTCGATCAGTTCGGTGATCTCGCGCACAGGATCGACGGAACTGTCCTCGAGGTAGCCCTGGCGCAGGGTCCCGAGACCGTCCTGTCCCGCGGTGGTAACGTTGGGCGCCCCGGACGCCTCTGTTTCGAGGAACAGGTTGCTGCCGATCGCCTCGAGCCCCTTGGCATTGGAAAAGCCCGCAAGGTTCAGCTGGCCGATGGATTGCGCCTCGGGCTCGTTCTGGAAGAAGGCGAAGACCTCGCCCTCGGCGTTGATCGAGATGCTGCGCGCATCCTCGGGGATGGTGATCTCGGGCGCCACCGCGAAGCCTTCGGAATTGACGATCAGCCCCTCCGCCGAACGCTTGAGCGCGCCGTCGCGGGTGTAGGCCGCCTGCCCCGATGGCAGCGTCACCTCGAGATAGCCGGCGCCCTCGATCGCGAGATCGAGATCGCCACCGGTCTCGCTGAGCGACCCCTGGGCGAGATCGACCGAGATCGCCGAGGGGCGCACCCCGAGGCCGAGCTGCACACCGGTGGGCAGCACCGTGCCATCGGCGGCGTTGATCGTGCCGGCCCGGGCCAGTTGCTGGTAATGCAGGTCGGCGAATTCCGCGCGCCGGGCGTTGTAGCCCGTGGTGGACATGTTCGCGAGGTTGTTGGAAATCGTCGCCACCCGCATCTGCTGGGCGGCCATGCCTGTTGCGGCGATCTTGAGAGCATGCATCGTGGTCGTCCTTCGTGGTTAGCGGGTGAATGTGTCGAGCGCATTCATCATCCGCTCGTTCTCGGCATCGAGAAAGCTTTGGCCCATCTCGTAGGCGCGCTGGACCTCGATCATACGGGCGATCTGGCCGATGGGATCGACGTTCGACCCCTCGAGGAACCCTTGCAACACGCGCGCTTCCAGTGCCGGCTCGACCCCGCCATCGGCGCGGAACATGACCCCGTCCTCGCGCAGGAGGTCCGTGCCCGCGACGGGGCGCACGATGCCGATCTGCGCCAGCGGCCGGTCCCCGTCGCTGAGCGTGCCATCGGGCGAGATCCCCGGATCGGTGATATCGGGCGGCACGAAAACCGGCGCGCCGCCCGCATCGAGCACACGGAAGCCGTCCGGCGTCACGAGATCGCCCGCACCCGAGCGCGTGAAACTGCCCGCCCGTGTCAGACGCTCGCCGGACGGTGTCTCGATCAGGAAGAACCCGTCGCCCTCGATCGCCATGTCGAGCCCGCCGCCGGTCTGGTTGAGCGGCCCCTGCAGCGCAGAAAGGCTGCGGACATTGCCCTGCGCCATCGACAACGCTTCGCCGTCACCGGTCCGCTTGACGTATTCGGAAAAGATCAGCCCGTCCTGCCGGTAGCCCGTCGTCGCGGCGTTGGCGATGTTGTTGGCTACCACGCGCAATTCGTTCATCAGCCCCGATTGTCGGGTAAGGGTCGTGTACCCGGACGCTTCCATCCTAGCCTCCTACGATCATCGGCACGAGCCGATCCTGAAAGAAAGTCACCAGTGTCTGGGTCATGAAGCCCATGCTCAGCCAGAAGACGACGACGATGGCCGCGAGTTTCGGCACGAAGGTGAGGGTCAGTTCCTGGATCGATGTGAGGGCCTGGAAAAGCCCCACGACCAGCCCGGCGATCAGCGCCACGGCGAGGATCGGAAAGGAAATGATGAGCGCCACCCAGAGCCCCTCGCGGAGCGTGTCGAAAAAGAGGACCTCGTCACGCATCGCGTCAGACCGGCATCCGCAGGATTTCCTGATACGCCTCGACCACCCGGTCGCGCACCGTCACCGCCGCCTCGACGGCAAGCTCGGTCTGGGCCAGCGCCTGTACGAGCGCATGCGGATCCGCCTCGCCGGTCATCGAGGCCGTGGCGACGTCCTCTCCTTCGCGCAACGTGGCTGCGAAATCGCGGGCCATGCTCTGGAAGGCCGCGCCCGCCGAGCCCGGCTGCGGCTCTGTCGCCGGTTTCGAGGCGGCGTATTTCTGCGCGGCGTGAAGTGCTGTGATATCCATTCTGGACCTCCTTGATCAGCTTTACCTGCGTAACAGTTCCATCAGGCGCGACGACATCTGCCGGGCCTGTTCGAACATCTTGAGATTGGCCTCGTAGCTGCGCTGGGCCTCGCGCGCATCCGCGATCTCGATCATCAGATCGACATTGGAGCCATCATACTGCCCGGTCTCGTCGGCGAGCGGGTGCCCCGGATCGTAGACCCGCGTCAGCTCGCTGCGGTCGAGCTGGACGCGGCCCGGCTCGACCTTGCCGGTGGCGCCGGGGCCGTTGAACGCCGTCTCGAACGACACGGTCTTGCGCCGATAGCCGGGCGTGTCGGCATTGGCGATGTTTTCCGACACGTGAACCAGGCGCTGTGTCTGGGCCTTGAGACCGCTGGCCGAAACCGAGAGGGAATTTGCGAAATCGCTCATGATGCCCCCCCTAGCCCCGACCGAGCGCGGTGCGCAGCAGGGTGAGTGATGACCGATAAACCGCGATCGCGCGGTCGTGCTGGCGCTTGACCTCGACCGCGTTCAGCATTTCGGTTTCCAGGGCGACGGAATTTCCGTTGGGATCGCGCCGCGCGCCATCGCGTTCCTCCACCGTGAACGCGGACTGGACGCCTGGGCCGAGGAGATGACCCGCCCGCGTGGCGCGTGGCAGATGCGTGACGCCGGGCGCCTCGTAAAGCGTCTTGAAGGGGGCGATGTCGCGCGCGGCATATCCCGGCGTATCGGCGTTCGCCATGTTCTGTGCGACCACTGCCTGCCGGGCCCCGGCATGGGTGGCCATCGCATGGGACATGCGGAAGATTTCAAGTTTTTCGAACATCAGGGCTTCTCCCTCGATTGGCTTCAATCAAGGCTTAACCCTGATTCCTTTAGAAATTGTTTTCAGGACATGATCGGAGCGTTCGAATGACCCAAAATCAGTTCGATGGCCTGCGGGCCGAAATCTCGGCGCTTTCGGCGCTCCACAATATCGGGCGCGTCGCCTCGGTGCAGGGGGCCGCGCTGCGCGTCTCAGGGCTGTCGGCCGTGGCGCGACTCGGCGACCGGGTGCGGATTCATACCCGCGACGGGCCGCCGCGCACCGGCGAGGTGCTGCAACTCGAACAGGCCTCGGTTCTCGTGATGCCGGATGAGCCTGCCGAAGGCATGGCGCTGGGAGACCGGGTGATCCTGCTCGGCGCCGCCACGATCGCACCCTCGGCCGACTGGATCGGCAGGGTGATAGATCCTTACGGCCAACCGCTCGACGATCGCCCGCTGCTGCGCGGCACTCGGAAGCGGGCCGTGCGCGCGGACCCGCCGCCGCCCGCGCGACGCCGTCCGCTGGGACCCCGGCTGGAAACGGGCATGGCGGCCTTCAATACTTTCCTGCCGATCGTCCAAGGGCAAAGGATCGGCCTTTTCGCGGGTGCCGGTGTTGGAAAATCCATGCTGCTCGGGCACCTGGCGCGCAACATGCAGGCCGACATCGTGGTGGTCGCCCTGATCGGCGAGCGCGGGCGCGAGCTTGGCGATTTCATTCGCGATGTCATGGGGCCGGAGGGCATGCGGCGTGCAGTGATCGTCGCCGCCACCTCGGATCGGTCGCCGCTGGTGCGCCGGCGCTGCGCGTGGACCGCCATGGCGGTAGCCGAGCATTTCCGCGATCAGGGGCTTCATGTCCTGTTCCTCGCCGATTCGGTGACCCGGTTCGCCGAGGCGCATCGCGAGATCGCGATATCCGCGGGTGAAATGCCGGCGCTGCGCGGATATCCCGCCTCGACCAGCCCGACGATCATGTCGCTTTGCGAACGCGCCGGGCCGGGGGAAGGACAGACCGGCGACATTACCGCGCTTCTGACCGTGCTGGTCGCCGGATCGGACATGGATGAACCGGTCGCCGACATTCTGCGCGGGGTTCTCGACGGGCATGTCGTGCTCGACCGCCAGATCGCCGAGCGCGGGCGCTATCCGGCGATCGATCTCCTGCGTTCTGTGTCGCGGTCCCTGCCCGGAGCGCTAGGGGCTGATGAGAATGCGCTGATTTCCCAGGCGCGGCGTTACCTGGGCAGCTATGCGAGGGCCGAAACGATGATCAAGGCCGGGCTCTACGTCGAAGGCAGCGACCCAGAGCTCGACCAGGCGATCCGCATCTGGCCGGAGCTTGACGGCTTTCTCGGAGATATCGAGACGGGCAGCAGCCACAACAGCTTCGCGCGTCTGTCCGTGATCATGCGACGGGCCGGTGCGGGCGGTCGGGGAACTGCGTTGACCAGTCGTTCCTGACAGCTTGGCCGCAATGGGCGGCACCCGCCAATCGATGGGTCGGATCAGAATGCGCGCGGCGCTGATTGGAGCAGGGCCAGCGCGATGGACTGCGAGGACTGGGCGTTGAAGCTGGCGATCTGGTCGCGCACCAGATAGCGACGGATCAATTGCTCCTGAACATCCGGCGCGGCGAGATCCGACAGGGAGGTGATGCCGAGCTGACGTTCCGCGCGGGACTTGATCTCGCCAAGCTGCCGGTCGAGATCGAGCTGCGCGAAACTTTCCGGCAATCCGAGGGCCGTTTCGAACACGCGGCGCAGCGGGGTGTTGCCGAGAATGCTGAACCACCGGGCGTTCTCGGACGCCTCACCGGTTGCGATGGCGCCCAATTCGCGCTCGGCGTTCAGGGCGAGGCGCAGGGCCTGGTCCTGATCCCCGACGGCAACCTCGAATTCGCGACGTCGGAACTGGTCGGTAATCGTCGCTCCGAAACCAGGCTCGGAGATGCGTGACGTCTGATCCTCGGCGAACCCGAACGCCTCAGCGAGCTGCTTGTATCGCGGATCGGTCAGTCGATTGGCCAGAGCGTCGTCGCGCCCCGTCCCCTCTTCAAGAATCGTGCGGATGAAGGCGCGGCTGTCGATATCCTCCTGCAGCCCGAAGGCCCCGAGCGCGACGCGCAGCAGACGGCGATCCGAGACAAGCTCGTCCGCCGTCGTGATGGTGCCGATGGTCTTTTCGAAATACGCGGTGTCCCGCACGAGCCGCGGCGATTTATTGAACAGCTCTGTCTGTCGATCCATCGTCCGGTCGAGCAGGGCCCATCCTGCCAGACCACCGGTCGGAAGGACGGGCGAGAAGGTCATGACAGACGCCCATGCGCCATGAGACGGTCCTCGCGCGGCAGGAGCGCGCGGAGCGCCTTCAGACATTGATAATGCTGATCTTCCAGAAGATCCTGCGTCGCGCGCGCAAGCAGCGCGCGGCTGTCGGGATCGCGCAGCACCTGGCTCAGTTCCTCGATCTGGCGCAGCAGGCGCGGGCGCACGGCGTCGGCGTCACTGTCGCCCGTCAGCACCAGCTGCGCGTTGTAGCACACGCGGCGCACGGGCGTCGTCGCCTCCTCGGGATGGATCGCATCACGAAGCCGCAGGATGTTGGCATTGGGGGTCTGGACTACGAGGCTCGACCGGCGCGCGCCGTTCTCGATGACGGCGCCGTTGATCAGCACCCGTTCGCGGGGGCCCAGCTTCAGGACAAGGCCGCTCATACGTTGGCCTTCCGGTCGCTGAGGCCGCGCATCATGGCGGTGTTGATATCGACGAGCGGGGTGATATCCGCGCCGTCGCGCAGCACCCGCCCGCTGTGCTGGCGGGTGAATTCGGCCAAGTAGACGATGCGCGCGCGCAACTCTTTCGGAAGCGGGTTGGCGGCATCGGCGACATCGACGGCGAGCGTCGTCCAGAGCCGCCGGTTGTCGTGGATCGCGGTGGCGAGGGCGGTCTGCGAGTCGGTATTCTCGGCGGCCGCCTTGAGACGATGGGTCACCCGCGCGAAGGTGTCGTATTCCACGGCACGCGGCGTGCGGGTGGGGCCGGCCTGTGCGCCGTAAGCGGTCTGTGCCTGCAGGATCGCGTTCACGTCTTGTCCTTTCCGGATATCTGTACGGGGGCAGCGGGGGAAGGGTCAGGGGCGCCGCGCGGGCGCCCCTGCCGTTGTTAGCCGCGGAAGAGCGACAGCAGGGCCTGCGGCGCCTGGTTGGCGATCGACAGCGACTGGGTCGCCAGCTGCTGCTGGACCTGCAGCGCCTGCAGCCGCGCCGAGGCCTCTTCCATGTTGGCATCGACCAGCGAACCGATCCCCGAGGTCAGCGAATCGGTCAGCTTGCCCACGAACTCAGACTGGGTGGCAATTCGACCCTCGGCCGAACCGAAAGCTGCGGCCGCATCGATCGACTTCTGGATCAGGCCCTCGATGTCGCTCAGCGCGCCGGTGGCATTCGTGGTCACATCGAGACTCTGCAACGCTCCGAGGCCACCGCTTGCGGCCGTGCTGCCCGGGGTGCCGCCTGTCATGGCGCCGACACCAACCTCGATGTCCGCGGTGGAGCCATTGGTAATGACGATCTCGTTGCCGTTCTGAACGGTCGCGGAATATGCCAAGGACGGATCGGTTGCCGCCTCGAAGAACGCGTTGATCTGCTTGGCGAGGTTGGTGGCGACATCTCCCGTACCATCGGTCCCGCTCGCGACGTACTGGAAGGTTCGGTCTCCGGTTGCTACACTACCGTCAGCAGTATTGATCTGCATCTGTCCGATGTCGATCTGGAAGCTGTCAGTAGCTGCTACCTGACCAATCGTGATGGTTTCGGAGCCTCCTCCGTTAGTCACGTTTGTGGTACCAGTGAGGGTGCTGACGCCGGCAGTTGCTATATCTACGCCTGTAATGCCAGCTCCGGTAATGCGCAAGTCTGCCTCGCCAGCGGCCAATACCGTAGCAGTACTAAAGTCTTGCGTGTTCGCACCTGTCGTCACTGACAGGTTCTGGGCGTCCACGCCGATCTTCGAGGCCGTCACGGTACCGTCCGAAGCGCGGTCGAGCGAGGAAAGCACGTCCACACCGGTGTTTCCGTTCGCATTGATTGCATTCGCCGAACCATTGACCAAGTTCAGGCCGTTGAACTGCGCCGAACCTACGACCGAGCCGATCTGCTTGGTCAATTCAGCGATATCGGTCTGGATCTTGGAGCGGTCGACATTCTCTTCCTGCGCCGCGACGATCTTGCCTTTCATCTCGGTCAGCAGATCGGTCACCGTTTCGGCGGCCTGGCGGCCGACGGCGACGGTGGACTCGCCGAGCGCGAGGCTGTCGGAGATCGCCTTGAAGCCGCCGACATCGGATTCCATCACCTTGGAGATCGCGAAGACGGCGGCGTTATCCTTGGCCGAGCCGACTTCCTTGCCGGTCGAGATCATGTCCTGCGTCTTGGCCAGGTTCGAGTTGACCGATTGCAGGGTCTGGAGCGCGACCATCGCGCTGTTGTTCGTCAGAATGCTGGACATAGCATTATCCTTTTGAGGTTTGGCGCTTTACGCCGTTGGTAGGTGTCGCCCCCGAATGGAAGACGGTAAAAGCGTCATTCTGACCGATGCGATCACGGCCGCCGGGGCCTCGATCGCGCCACCCGTCTCTGGATGCCCGGACACCATGCGCTGCCAAATCCTAATGCGAGGCTAAGCCGCTTCGGCGATTTCCGTCGCATTCTATTCAAACTGTCATGCCCGTTTCTGGACCGTGCGCGCCACCTCGCCCGGAATGGTGTGCTTGCGCCCGCGGCTGTCGTAGGTTTCCATCGATCGGCGGATCTGGCGATAGCTGGCCATGCGCGCCGCGACCGAGCGGATCCCCTGTAATGCCCCGTCGAGCAGGCCCTGGTTGCGCACGACCTTGGCCTGCAGCGCCGCCAGATCGTTCTGGCGGTCCTGGACTGCGTTGAGCGCGTCGATCAGGCGTTCCTTTTCGTCGACCCCGGCGCCGATGCGGCCCAGATCCCCGTCGAGCAGGGCGGCGCGTTCCTCGTCGAGAAGCGTGTCGAGGCGCGCGATGATGCGGTCTTCGGTGTCATCTGTCATCGATCTTTTCCTTCAATGCTGCGTGGAAGGTGTCGGCAAGACCTACGCCGCCTTGCGCGACCATTTCGCGGGCAAGCGCCTCGCGATGGAAGGAGGCGAATTGCGATTCGCCGGGGCTGCCGCTGAAGCTGTTCTCCTGCTCGCCGACACCGGCGGATTTGAGCATTTCGGCCAGAAAGCTCGCTTCGAGCTTCTCGGCGACGGCGCGCAGTTCGGGTTTTGCCTGGGCCGTCGGCTGAGGGCCGGCGAGCGGGCGCGTTGGTAAAATTTCTGTCACGGGATTACCTCGAATTGATGGAAGTGAGCCGCATGAGACAGCAAAGCGGTAAAGAATCAGTAACCGGTTGCTGCCATGATGCAGGCACGCAGAAGCGAGACCGGAGCGATCACATGCAGCCCTTCAGCCCATTGGCCGAGAAGACGACGACGGCTCCACGGCCGGACGCCGCCAACCATGCGCGGAGCCCGGGTGCCGGGAAATCCGACCCCGATGCGACACCGTTCGGTGCGGTCTTTCATGGCTCGCCCTCGCGATCGGGCGCGTCGGAGGCAGGCGCCCGGGCCCCCGCGCAGACCGATCAGGCCACGGGCAGGACAGGCCCGGAGACGTCCGAAGGCGAGGATGCAAAACCCGCCGAAGACATGAGTTTCGACGAGCGGGCGACGCTGCCGTACGACCCGGAAACCGCCGTGAAGCCTGCAGAGGCCGGCAATGCCGCGCCTGGTCGTTTGCCGGAGCAGGTATCAACGCGGGCACAGGCCGGGAACGGGCTGGACGCAACCGATCCGGGCGCCGCGATTCCGGTGACCGACCGGGCCACATCGACGGAGGCGGAGACATCAGGCCGGTCGCTTGACAGAAAGACCACGAATCACGCGATTGAGCAGATCGCGCCCGGCGCGGCGCGTCAGGCCGGGGACATCGCGGGATCCCAGATCCCGCTTGCCGCTGACGAAAGACCCGTCGCCGGACCGGACCGCCCGCCCGCGGCAAACGCGGCGCAACCGCCCGTGCCGTCTGCACCCGGTGCGGAGCGCTCAGCCGGCGCCGGCCAGACCGCGCCGCCCTGGTTCGTGCCGGAAGGCGCGGTCGCGCAGACGGGTCGCAGGGACGCCTCGGGCACAGATGCGCGCCCGATCCGCGGGCAGGATGACGCGCGCCTTGCCGCGCCGATCCCGGCATCCGGACCCGCCAACACCGCGCCGCCGCCTCTGATGCCGGGCCGCGCGGCCGAAACGATGCCAGACACCATCATCTCCGCCCTGCATGGCGACGGCAGCACCGGTGACGCCATCGAGAGACGGCGCGAATCCGACGGGATCTTCGGCCTCGAACACCGCGGCGCCAGCGCGAATGGCGCGACCGTCACCAGCCTCGCCCCCCCGGCCCGAGCCGAGATGGCGCAGAGCGCCGCGATGCAGATCGCAGCCGCGATCCAGAAGGGCGGACCGGGGGTCAAGCCGGGAATAGAGCTCACGCTGACCCCGCAGGAGCTTGGCCGCGTGCGTTTGACCTTCAACCAGTCCGAGACCGGGATGATCGTCAATGTGCAGGCGGACCGCGCCGAGACGTTGGAACTCTTGCGGCGCAACATCGATACGCTGGCGCAGGAATTTCTCGATATCGGCTACGAATCGGCGCAGTTCACCTTCGACCGCGATGATGGTGGTGCGCCGACCGCGGACCCCGCGGGCGCGATGGACGGGGCCGATAACGGCCCGCACAGTGCGCAGGATACCCCTCGGCCGGCCGCGCCGCTGGTACTGCCTTCCGACCGGCTCGATATTCGCCTTTAACAACAGGGAACATCATGGACCTCACATCACCCATCCAGACGAAACCCGGCAGCGAAGCGGCAGCACGCGCTGCCGCCCCGGCCACGGGAAAGGCCGCTCAGAGCGGCCCCGCGCTCAGTTCCGATTTCGAGACGTTTCTCAAGATGCTGACCACGCAGATGCGCAACCAGGATCCGCTCAACCCCGTGGAATCGGCCGATTTCGCAGTGCAACTGGCGACATTCTCGACGGTCGAACAACAGGTGCGCACCAACGATCTGCTGTCCGGTCTGGGCACGCGGATCGACACGCTGGGGATGGGGCAACTCTCGGGCTGGATCGGGCTGGAGGCCGAAGCGCGCGTGCCCGTTGCCTTCTCCGGCGAGCCGGTCACGCTGACCACCAAGGTCGACGCCTCGGCGGATGCCGCGCAACTGGTGGTCACCGACGCCGAGGGGCGCGTCATGCAGCGCCAGGATATCGCGCCGAACAGCGGCCGGCTGGACTGGACCGGGCGCGACCAAGACGGCACGGCACTGCCCCACGGGACCTACAATATCGCCGTGCAGTCGACTGCCAAGGGCGAAATCCTCGCACAGACCCCGGTGAGCGTGACCAGCCGCATCACCGAGGCACGGCTCAATGGAGGCGAAACCGAAATCGTGCTCGCCAATGGTCGGAGCCTGTCGGCGGCCGAGGTCATCAGCCTGCGCCAGCCGCGACCGACACCATAGGTCACGAGAGCGCTAGCACCGCCATGACGCTACCCGCGCCCAGAAGCGCCCCGGTCGCGGCGTAGCCAAGCCGGACCTGCCATGGCATGCCGGAATCTGGCTCGGGCGGGCTGGCTTGCCGGATCAGCGCCGCCTCGACCAGCTGCGGCAGCCGCGGCCCGTAGCGCGAGAGAATGGCCGCGGTGCGACCGAGATCGCGCAACGCCGCCCGCGGCCCTATGGTCTTCTTGATGTAATCCTCGACCACCGGGCGCGCGACCTGCCAGATGTTCATCCGCGGATCGAGGCTGCGCGCGACGCCCTCCACCACGACCATCGTCCGTTGCAGCAGGATCAGTTCGGTGCGCGTCTCCATCCCGAAGCGTTCGGTCACCTCGAAGAGATAGCTCAGCAGGTTGCCCATCGAGATGCGGCTGGCATCCATGCCGAAAATCGGCTCTCCCACGGCCCGCAAGGCCCGCGCGAAGGCATCCATGTCGCGGTCGGCCGGCACGTAGCCGGCCTCGAAATGAACCTCGGCGACGCGGCGGTAATCGCGCTTGATGAAGCCGTAGAGAATCTCGGCATAGACCCGACGCGTGTACTCGTCGATATGGCCCATGATCCCGAAATCATAGGCGATGATGTTGCCGTTCGGCGCGACCTTAAGGTTGCCCTGATGCATGTCGCCGTGAAAATACCCGTCGCGCAGGGCATGGTTGAGAAAAAGCTGCAACACCCGCTCGGCAAGCACGGCGCGATCATGACCGGCCGCATCGATGGCCGCGTTGTCGCCCATCGACACGCCGTCCGCCCAGCCCATGGTCATCACCCTGCGCGCCGACAGCGTCCAGTGCACCGTCGGCAACTGAAAGCCCGGATCCTCGGCGGTGTTCGCTGCGAATTCCGACGCCGAGGCCGCCTCGAGCCGCAGGTCGAGCTCGCCCAGCACGACGCCCTCGAAATGCGCGATCACATCGGTGGGGCGCAGGCGGCGTGCACCGGGGGCCAGCAATTCGATCATCCGCGCGGCGAAATAGAAGGCGTCGATGTCGCGGCGAAACGCCCGCTCGATCCCAGGGCGCAGCACCTTCACGGCTACCGCCTCGCCGGTCTCGCGCAGCCGCGCCTTGTGCACCTGCGCGATCGAGGCTGCCGCGACCGGCGGGCTGAAGTCGTCGAACATGCCGTCCACGGGCCGCCCGAGCTCGTCGGCGATGCTTTGCTTGGCCACGTCGTTGGGAAACGGCGGCAGCTTGTCCTGCAGGACCCGCAACTGACCGGCAAGCTCTTCACCCACGAGATCGGGGCGGGTGCTCAGGATCTGACCGAACTTGATATAGGCGGGTCCGAGGGCCGTCAGCGCGCGCGGCGCCGCCGGACTTGCGGGATCGCCCTTGTCACCGAGCCACTGGAACGGCCAGGCTAGGAACCGCATCGTCGCCCGCACCAGCGGCGGCGCCTCGAAGGCATCCATGATCAGCGCCATCGCCCCGGTGCGCTCCAGCGTCGCACCGGTGCGCACGAGCCGCACGATGTTGTGGGGTCCGCGCATGTCTCAGAGTTTCCATCCGGAATGCAGGCAGGCGATTCCGAGGCTGAGGTTGCGGTACCTGGCGTTGCCGAACCCGGCGGCGCGGACCATGTCCAGAAACGCCTCCTGGTCGGGAAACCGACGGATCGATTCGACCAGATACTGGTAGCTGTCGCGATCGTTTGCGATCGCCTGTCCGAGCCGCGGAATGATGTGAAAACTGTAAAGATCGTAGACCGTCTGCAGCATCTCGTTGGGGATCTGGCTGAATTCCAGCACCATCAGGCGCCCGCCGGGCCGCAGCACGCGATACGCCTCGTCGAGCGCCTCTTGCGGGCGGGTCATGTTGCGGATGCCAAAGCTGATCGTGTAGGCGTCGAAACTGTTATCGGCGAAGGGCAGCGCCATCGCGTCGCCCACCACCCAGTCGAGACTGTCGGCCATCGCCCCGGCCTCGGCGCGCTTGCGGCCCTCGATCAGCATCGGCTCGGTGATGTCGAGCACCGTGGCATGCCCCTGCCCCGCGCGGTCGAGGAACCTGAACGCGATATCGCCGGTGCCCCCGGCCACGTCCAGCAGGCGCTGCCCCGCGCGCGGGGCGAGCCAGTCCATCATCGCATCCTTCCAGATACGGTGAATGCCGAGGCTCATGGCATCGTTCATCACGTCGTATCTGGCCGCGACGCTGCCGAAGATCCCGCGCACACGGCCGGCCTTTTCCGATTCGGGAATCTCGTCGAACCCGAAATGGGTGGATGTCTCGCTCATGTGTCTTGTCGCCTTTTCCTGCCACATTTCTTATAGGACGGGCCGGGGCGGTTACAATGCGCCCGTGAACATGAGGCAGGTCCGAAATGCCCGAATTGCCCGAGGTCGAGACAGTCCGCCGCGGCCTTGCACCGGTTATGGAGGGCGCCGTGATCGCGCGGGCCCTCGTCAACCGCCCCGATCTGCGCTGGCCGTTTCCACCCGACATGGCGGCGCGTCTGACCGGACAGCGGGTGCTGATGCTGCGGCGGCGGTCGAAATACATCCTCGCCGATCTCGGATCGGGCGAGACGTTGTTGATCCATCTGGGCATGTCGGGGCGCATGCTGGTGTCCGGCCAGGGCGTCGGGCGCTTCGTCCACGCGCATCCCGCGCCCGAAAAACACGACCACGTCGTGCTGGAGATGGCGAACGGCGTGCGGATCACCTTCAACGACCCGCGGCGCTTCGGCGCCATGGACCTCGTGCCGTCCGCCGCGGCCGAGGCGCATCCGCTGCTGGCGAAACTGGGGCCCGAACCCCTGGGCAACGGCTTTCACGCGCCCTACCTCGCGGCGGCCCTCAACGGCCGGGCCAGCCCGATCAAGGCCGCGCTGCTTGATCAGCGGATCGTGGCGGGGCTGGGCAATATCTACGTCTGCGAGACGCTCTTTCGCGCGCGGATTTCGCCGCGCCGCCGCGCCCGCAACATTTCCGCCAAACGCGCGGGCGGTCTCGTGCCGATCATCCGCGCGGTGCTGGACGACGCGATCGCCGCCGGCGGCTCGTCCCTGCGCGATTTTCGTCATGCGAGCGGCGAGTTGGGCTATTTCCAGCATACCTTCGACGTCTACGGGCGCGAGGCCGAGCCGTGCCGTACCGAGGGCTGCACCGGCGTGATCGCGCGGGTCGTACAGGCGGGACGCTCCAGCTTCTACTGCCCGCGCTGTCAAAGATAGGTTGATCGCAGGCCCAACAGTGGTAAGGACTCGATCTGTTGGAAACAAATGAAAGCTGGTTTCATGGCCTATGAGACGATCATCGTCGAAGTAGAAGACCACGTGGCACTCATCAAGCTGAACCGTCCCGATGCCCTCAACGCGCTCAACGACCAGCTCATGTCCGAGCTTGCCCGCGCCCTCGGCGAGGCGCAGGAGAACGAGAAGGTCCGCTGCATCGTGCTGACCGGCTCGGACAAGGCGTTCGCGGCCGGCGCCGACATCAAGATGATGAGCGGCAAGGGCTTCGTAGACGTCTTCATCGAGGATCTGTTCACCGGCGATACCGATGCGATCATGCGCGTGCGCAAGCCGATCATCGCGGCCGTTTCGGGCTACGCCCTGGGCGGAGGCTGCGAGTTGGCGATGATGTGCGATTTCATCATCTGCTCGGATACCGCGAAATTCGGCCAGCCAGAGATCAATCTCGGGGTCATCGCGGGCCTCGGCGGCACACAGCGCCTGACGCGCTATGTCGGCAAGTCCAAGGCGATGGACATGAACCTGACGGGCCGCTTCATGGATGCCGAAGAGGCCGAGCGATCGGGGCTGGTCAGCCGCGTGGTCCCGGCCAAGAAACTGATGGAAGAGGCGATGGCCGCGGCCCAGAAGATCGCCGAAAAGTCGCAGATCACGGTCATGGCTGCCAAGGAGACCGTCAACCGCTCTTACGAGACCACGCTGCGCGAGGGACTTCTCTTCGAACGGCGCGTCTTTCATTCGCTCTTCGCGACAGAGGACCAGAAAGAGGGCATGGCCGCCTTCGCCGAGAAACGCGAGGCGCAATTCCGCGACAAGTGAGCGCGGCCGCGGCGCCGGGCCGGGAGGGGCATTGCGTCCCTTGGCCTTCGGCCGGCAGACTTTGTGCACCGGTCGCCAGATCATCAGGAACCGTCCCGAGTTTGTCGGAAGATTTATGGCGAAATGATCGTTGTCCACCCCTCTGGCTGGACAAACTAGGTTGATCCGCGCATCGGGTTTCGACACCGCTTGCGGTCCGTTGCCGCAAGGTGTCATTGAAATGTCATCGGTCCCTTGCTACCTTGATGACATGTCCAGCATCGGGGCGTTGCGGTGCGCAATCAAGGAGGACTATGTCCTGTCTCTTACGACTTATGCGGCCGGGGCCGCTGATCACGGGGCACATTCGACGGTGCCCGTTTTGACCGCAGACAGCGAAGCGCAACTTGCGGCAATCCTCACTTCCCTTTCCGATGACAAGGCCGAAGAGGTCGTGCAGATCGACATGCGCGGCAAGACCGTGATGGGCGATTACATGGTGATATGCTCTGGCCGCTCATCGCGGCAGGTCTCCGCGATATCGGAAAAGCTGGTGGATCGGCTTAAGCAGGATCACGGCATCCTCGCCAAGACCGAGGGAAAGACCGCCGGCGACTGGGTGCTGATCGACACGGGCGACGTGATCGTTCACGTCTTCCGCCCCGAGGTGCGCGAGTTCTACCAGCTCGAGAAGATGTGGATGCCCGCCGGGCAGACCGCCGCGTCGCAGGTCTGATCGCGGTCCCGAATGCGGATCCATGTCAGCGCCGTGGGCCGGTTGCGCGCCGGGCCGGAACGCGCGTTGTTCGACGATTACGCCACGCGGTTCGACAGAACCGGGCGCGCCTTGGGGCTTGGCCCGCTGAAGCTGCACGAGGTCGAGGACAGGAAGTGTGGCGGCATAAGCGCCGAGGCGGCGCTGCTGGACCGCACGATCCCCAAGGGCGCGTTACTGGTCGCTCTGGACGAGCGCGGCGCGCTTCTGACCTCGCCCGAATTTTCACGACATCTTGGTGACTGGCGCGACGGGGGGCGCGGTGACGCGGCCTTCCTGATCGGCGGGGCCGACGGCATTGACCCAGAACTGCGGGCGCGCACGGATTTCACGCTGTCCTTGGGCAAGATGGTCTGGCCGCACATGCTGGCGCGGGTGATGCTGGTCGAACAGCTTTACCGCGCGGCGTCGATCCTTGCGGGCAGCCCCTATCACCGGTCGTGACCGGGGCCTGCTGTTCAGCAGGGCACCGTGCGATAGGTGCCGTCGCCATTGGCATACGCGCATTCCCCGGTCCGGGTGTTTCGTGCCACCAGCGTGCCCGCGGCGGCCCCGGCGAGGCTCGAGATCACCGTCCAGCCGGGATTGGCGTCAAAGACCGCCGCCCCGACAAGACCGGCCCCGGCACCGATCGCGGCGCCCGTCAGTTCGCGGTTGTCTTGGGGCAGTGTGCCGCACCCCGCAAGAGTGATCCCGGCGAGACTGGCGATTAAGATATTGCGGATCATGGGCGCCTCCTGATCGATGATTTGACACCGCCAAGATGGGCCCGCCGCGCCGCAAGATCAAAGGGGTCCGGCGGGCGATTGCCGACGCGCCGCGACGCTCTCAGATCGCCAGGTATTCCGAGCGCAGTTCCTCGTTTTCCAGCACCTCGGCGGCGGTGCCGTCGAACACGATGCCACCCGTGTCGAGGATCACCGCCCGGTCCGCCAGTTCCAGCGCGCGCACCGCGTTCTGTTCCACCAGTATGGTGGTGATTCCCTGTTCCTTGATGATGCGCAGGGTCTTCTCGATCTCGTCGACGATCACCGGCGCCAGCCCCTCGTAGGGCTCGTCGAGCAGCAGCACCCTGATGTCGCGGGCCAGCGCGCGGGCCACGGCCAGCATCTGCTGCTCGCCGCCCGACAGGGTCGTGCCCTCCTGCTTGCGACGCTCGGCAAGGCGCGGGAAAAGATCGTAGAGCCGGTCGAACGACCAGCCCACGGGCGGGGCGATCTGCGCCAGTTGCAGGTTCTCCTCTACCGTCAGGCCGGGAATGATGCGCCGGTCCTCGGGCACCAAGCCGATCCCCGCCATGGCGGCCTCATGGCTGCGCATCTTGTGGAGCGGCTGATGATCCAGCCAGATCTCGCCATGATGCACCTGCGGGACATCCATCCGCGCGATCGAGCGCAGCACGGTTGTCTTGCCCGCCCCGTTGCGGCCCAGAAGCGCCAGGATCTCGCCCTCGTGGACGTTGAAGCTGATATTCTGGACGATGTAGCTTTCGCCGTAATAGCTTTCGAGGTTCCACACCGACAGGAAAGCCGGCGCGGTCTCGGCATAGTTGCGGCCCCTGGAAAAATCGGATTTGACGTTCATGATAGGCTCTCCTGTCAGGCGGCTTCGCCGAGATACGCTTCGCGCACCTTCGGGTGCCCCTTGATCTTTTCGGGCGTGTCCTCGACCAGCGGGCTGCCCTGGGCCAGCACGGTGATCCGGTCGGCGAGGCTGAAGACCACGTGCATGTCATGCTCGATGATCACGATGGTGATGTCGCGCTCCTCCTTGATCTGCTTCAGCAGGTCGATGGTGGCGTTGGTGTCGGCGCGCGCCATGCCCGCCGTCGGCTCGTCGAGCAGCACCAGCCGCGGCTCTTGCGCCAGGCACATGCCGATCTCCAGCCGCCGCTTGTTGCCGCGCGACATCCAGGCCGCGTGCTGGTGCCGATCGTCGGCCAGCCCGAGGCTTTCGAGCAACTCCTCGGCCTGTTTCAGGATCCCGGTCTCGTTGTCGGCATGCTCGAAGGCGTGCATGCGGAAGATCCCGTCGCGCTTGGCGAAGATCGGGATCATCATGTTCTCCAGCACCGTCAGGTCGCCGAAGATCTCTGGCGTCTGGAACACGCGGGAGATGCCCATCTGGTTGATTTCGTAGGGTTTGCGCCCCAGCACCGACTGGCCCTCGAACATCACCGACCCGGTATCGGGAATCAGCTTGCCGATCAGGCAGTTGAGCAGCGTGGACTTGCCCGCGCCGTTCGGCCCGATGATCGCATGCACCGAGTTTTCGGCGATGTCGAGATTGATGTCCGAGAGCGCCTGCAACCCGCCGAAGCGCTTGCCCACGTTCTTGACTTCCAGAATGCCCATGACGCGCGCTCCTTATTCGGCCGGGTTGGATTGCTTGGATTTCGCGGCCTCGCGGGCCTTCCGGCCCCGGAAGAGACGGCCAAGCCGCTGCCCGCCCTCGACCAGCCCGCCGGGCAGGAAGATCACCACCAGCATGAAGACCAGTCCCAGCGTCAGGTGCCAGCCCTTGCCCACGAACGGATAGATCAGCGTGACCAGCAGGTTCTCCAGCCCGTCGGGCATGAAGGCGAACCAGCTGTGCAGGATCTCCTCGTTGATCTTCGAGACGATGTTTTCCATGTACTTGATCGCGCCGGCGCCCAGCACCGGGCCGATCAGCGTGCCGACGCCGCCGAGGATGGTCATCAGCACCACCTCGCCCGACGCCGTCCAGAACATCCGCTCGGCCCCCGCCAGCGGATCCATCGACGCCATCAGCCCGCCGGCCAGCCCGGCATACATCCCCGAGATCACGAAGGCCGCAAGCGCGTAGGGCCGCGCGTGCACGCCGGTATAGGTCATCCGGGTGTTGTTGGACTTGATCGCGCGCAGCATCATCCCGAAGGGCGACCGGAACAGGCGGATCGCCATGTAGAAGGCCAGCAGCATGATGATCGCGCAGAAATAGTAGCCGATCGAGAAGGTGAATACCCAGTCGCCGAACGCCAGTTCGGTGCTCGCGTTCATCTTCAGCCCGAAGAGGCCCGGCCGTGGGATGTTGCCGCTTTCGGTCACCGCGAAATCGAGGAGGCGCGGATCGCTCAGCGCCAGTTGCAGCCCGGTCTCGCCGCCGGTGATCGGCGTCAGCACCGAATAGGCCAGCGCGTAGGACATCTGCGCGAAGGCGAGCGTCAGGATCGCGAAATAGATCCCCGATCGGCGCAGCGACACGTAGCCGATCAGCAGCGCGAACAGCCCCGAGGTGACCACCGCCAGCGCAATCGCCGGGATCACGTTCATGCTGAACAGCTTGAACATCCACACCGCCGCGTAGCTGCCCACCCCGAGGAAGGCCGCGTGACCGAAGCTGAGATAGCCGGTCAGCCCGAACAGGATGTTGTAGCCGATGGCGAAGATCCCGAAGATTACGAAACGCTGCATCAGGTCCGGATAGCCCGCGTTGAACTGCGCCATGGCGGAATTCACCGGAAACGGGTTCAGCAGGAACGGGGCCAGGATCGTCAGCAACGCGACGATCACCAGCAGGGCGAAGTCTCTTTTTCCCAGACCAAGCATGGTCACTCCTCCATCACGCCCTTGCGGCCCATCAGGCCGCGCGGACGCGTCAACAGAATGATGATGGCGACCAGATAGATGATGATCTGGTTGATGCCGGGGAGAACCTCGATCACCGCGCCCATCGACGCGAAGGATTCAAGGATGCCCAGCAGGAAGCCCGCCAGCACCGCGCCGGGCAGGCTGCCCATGCCGCCGACGACCACGACGACGAAGCTGAGCACCAGGAAATCCATCCCCATATGGTAGCTCGGCGGGTTGATCGGGGCGTACATCACCCCCGCCACCCCGGCCACCGCGGCGGCAAGGCCGAACATGATGGTGAAGCGCTTGTCGATGTTGATGCCCAGAAGCTGCACGGTCTCGCGGTCGGCCATGCCCGCGCGCACCACCATCCCGAAGGTGGTGAAGCGCAGGAAGGCGAAGACCCCGGCGATGATCACCGCGGCAAAGCCGAAATACACCAGCCGCCAATAGGGATAGATGATCTGACCCGGATCGAAGCCGATCAGCGTGCCGAAATCGAACGAGCCGCGGAAGGCTTCGGGCGCCGGTGTCTGGATCGGGTTGGCGCCGTAGAAATGCTTGACGATCTCCTGCAGCACGATGGCCAGCCCGAAGGTCACCAGGATCTGGTCGGCATGCGGGCGATGGTAGAAATGCTTGATCAGCCCGCGCTCCATGACGAAGCCGATGAGCACCATGATCGGGATCGCGAACAGGATCGCCAGCGGTACCCCCCAGTCGAGGATCGTGCCCCCCAGTTCCGGGCCCAGCCAGTGCTCGACATAGGTGGTCTTGACCGTTGCCGGGTTGCCTAGGAAATCGGTCCTGTTCGGGTCGATCGTCTCGAATCCGAGGTTGAGCAGCCGGGACAGCGTGACCGCGCAGAACGCGCCGATCATGAACAGCGCGCCATGGGCGAAATTGACGACCCCGAGCGTGCCGAAGATCAGCGTCAGGCCCAGCGCGATCAGCGCATAGGCAGAGCCCTTGTCGAGGCCGTTGAGTATCTGGAGGATGATCGCGTCCATTATCCCACCCATGGGTTAGAGAAGACGGTGGTCTGTGGCTGAATACGTGCCGTCAGGCGGATCGGCCGCGCGCCGCAGGGCGCGCGACCGGAAGTCGATGTGCCGTCAGGCGCCGTTGTTGCACGACCCCAGCGACCCGCCCGCGAATTGCGGGTGATCGGGCTCGTAGGTGACCTGCTCGGTCGGGGTGACCTCGACGATCTCCAGCAGGTCGAACTCCGACTCGGGGTTCTGCTTGCCGCGCACCACCAGCACGTCCTTGAAGCACTGGTGATCCTCGGCGCGGTAGAGCGTCGGCCCGTTGCCCAGCCCGTCGAACTCGAAATCCTCGAGGGCCTCGACCACGGCGCAGGGCTGGAAGCTGCCGGCGCGCGCCACCGCATCCGCGTAAAGAAGCGTCTGCACGTAGCAGGTATGCGCCGCCTGGCTGGGCGGAAAGCCGTATTTCTCGCCGAAGGACCGCACGAACGCCTTGGACGCATCGTCCTGCAGCGACCAGTGCCAGTTGGTCGAGCCGAAGATGCCCTTGACGTTCTCGCCGGCGCCGCGCGCCATCAGGCGCGAATAAAGCGGCACGACGATCTCGAAATCCTTGCCGTTGGCGGTGGCGTCGCGCAGGCCGAACTGCACCGCGTTCGTCAGCGAGTTGACCATGTTGCCGCCATAGTGGTTCAGCACCAGCACGTCGGCGCCCGACTGCATCACCGGCGCGATGTAGGACGAGAAATCGGTCTGCGTCAGCGGCGTCTTGACGGCGTTGACGGTTTCCCAGCCCATTGCCTCGGTCGAGGAACGGATCGCCTCTTCGGTGGTGTAGCCCCAGTTGTAGTCTGCGGTCAGGTGATACGCCTTGCGGTCGGTGCCGTAGGCATCGGCCAGCACCGGCGCCAGCGCCGCGCCCGACATGTAAGAGTTGAAGAAGTGGCGAAAGCCGTTGGCCTTGCGGTCCTTGCCGGTCGTGTCGTTGGAATGCGTCAGGCCAGCCATGAAGATCACGCCCGCCGACTGGCACAGGTCCTGCACCGCGACGGCGACGCCCGACGACGACCCGCCGGTGATCATGATCGCACCGTCCTTCTCGATCATCGAGCGGGCCGAGGCGCGCGCCGCGTCCGACTTGGTCTGGGTGTCGCCGGTGACGTACTCGATCTTCTTGCCGAGGATGCCGTTGCCCTCCAGTGCCTTGGAACTGAAGGTGTTCATCATGCCGCCGTCGCCGCCGCCGTTGAGATGCTCGACGGCCAGCTCGTAGGCACGCAGCTCGTCGGCGCCCTCGTCGGCATAGGGGCCCGATTGCGGCACGTTGAAGCCGAGGGTCACGGTGCTGCCGGTCGGCTCGTTGGTGAAGGCCGCGGCGCTCGAGGCGGTAAAGATGGTCGGCATCGCGAGACCGGCGCCGGCAATGGTGCTGGTACGGATGAGACCCCGACGGGTCAGGTTCGATCTGGTCATTCTATCCTCCCTTTACGGACAATCCTTTACGGATAATCGAGGGTCGCACCTCCTCAAGCGCGACCCAAGACACGATTGTGTCGATAAATTATGGGCTTGTGTCACAAAGCTGCGCAACCGCCGCCCCGGCCGGCAAGAATTCTTTTGTAAATTAATGGACATCAATGCCGGGCGGACTGTAAAAGAATTATCAAGGCAGCGCGGCAAGTGCAAATCACGACAGGATAATCCGTTGGCCGACCAGTTCACGATCGGGACACGCATACGCGACCGGCGCCTGCAGACCGGCATCCGGCAATCCGCACTTGCACGGCATGCGGGCATTTCGGCATCCTACCTCAATCTGATCGAGCATAACCGCCGCAAGATCGGCGGCAAGACCCTGCTGAAACTCGCCGAGGCGCTCGAGGTCGAGCCGGCTCTGCTGTCGGAAGGCGCCGATGCCGCGCTTGTCGCAACCCTTCAGGAAGCCGCCGCCGACTCCGGGCGCCACGACGCCGATCTCGACCACACAGAGGAGTTCGCGGAACGGTTTCCCGGCTGGGCGCGGGTGCTCGGCGCGCTGCACGAGCGCAACCAGACGCTGGAACGCACGGTCGAGACCCTCACCGACCGGCTGTCGCACGACCCGTTCCTCGCGGATTCGCTGCACGAGGTGATCTCGGCGGTGACATCCATCCGCGCCACCTCGTCGATCCTCGTCGACACCGAGGCGCTGGAGCCCGAATGGCAGGCCCGCTTCCACCGCAATATCAACGAGGACAGCACAAGGCTGACCGAGGGCGCGCAAGTGCTGGTGCGCTATCTGGAAGGTGCCGCCAATCGCGAGGCCGAGGTGCAGTCGCCGCAGGACGAGATGCACGCGTTCCTCGCCGCGCGCGACTTTCACGTGGCCGAACTGGAGCGCGCCCTTGCGAGCCCACGCGATGTCGACCGGCTGTTGCAGGGCACGCAGGGACAGGCCCTGTCGGCGCCCGCGCGCAGCCTGACGCGCGAGATGCTGCTGCGCTATCTCGACGATGCGCAGGCGCTGCCGCTGCGCGGGCTTCTGGCGCGCATCGACGATCACGGCCTGCGCCCGGACCGCTTGGCAGAGGCGTCGGGCACCGATCTGCCGCGGGTGTTCCGGCGGCTGGCCACGCTGCCGCCGGACAGCGTCGGCCCGGTGGGGCTGGCGATCTGTGACGCCTCGGGAAGCCTCGTCTTCCGCAAGCCAATCGCCGGTTTCGACATGCCGCGGCTGGCCGGGGCCTGCGCGCTCTGGCCGCTCTACCAGGTGATGGCGCAGCCCAACGTGCCGCTGCGCATGCGGGTGCGGCAGGCCGGGCGCGGCGACGCGCCGGTGCTGGCGATGGCGGTGGCCGGGGCGGCGGGGCCCGCGGGCTTCGGCCGGCCGGCGCTGACCCGGATGCACATGCTGCTGCTGCCCGACATCCCGGGCGATCCCGGCGAGGTGCTGGAGCTCGGCGTCAGTTGCCGGATCTGCCCGCTGCGCGACTGCGCCGCGCGGCGCGAGCCGTCGATCATAGCAGAGGGCTTTTGACAGGGACCCGCACAGCCTCGATAGTACAGGCTGCGCGCGGGGCTGCGCACGCATCGGAAAGGGGAGGCCGATCGCATGGACACCACCGGAGAGACGACCGAGGCGACCACGGGAAAGAAGGTTCTGCTGATCGAGGACGAACCCAACATCATCGAGGCGGTCAGCTTCATCCTGTCGCGCGACGGCTGGGAGGTGAAAACCCACTCCAACGGGCATGACGCGATGGACACGGTGCGCGCACGGCGTCCCGACCTGATCATCCTCGACGTGATGCTGCCCGGAAAAAGCGGCTACGACATCCTCGAAGAAATCCGCGCCGATGCCGATTTCGCAAAGACCCCGGTGCTGATGTTGACCGCGCGCGGGCAGGTCAAGGACCGTGAGACCGCCGAACGCGCCGGCGCCGACCAGTACATGACCAAGCCGTTCTCGAACGCCGACGTGCTGGCCGCGGTGCGCGCGCTGGTCGGGGCATGAGCCCCGAGCGCGGCCCTGTCTTCCTGGCGCGGCGCACCTACCGGCAGCGCCGCCTGGCCGACGCCGCCCGCATGCTGCCGATCGCGGCGGGGGTGCTGATGATCCTGCCGCTGCTGTGGCAGGGCCCGGACGGCGATCCCGGCACCGCGATGGTGATGATCTACATCTTCGCGCTCTGGATCGTGCTCGTGGGGCTGTCGGCGCTGGTCTCGCGGCACCTGCGCGCGCGCGAACCCGACAAGGGCAACCCCAACCACGGGGACGGGTGAATGTCCACGCTCAACGTCCTCGTGCTGGTCTGCATCTGCTACGTGGCGCTGCTGTTCGCGGTGGCCTTCGGCGCGGATCGCGCCGCGGCGCGCGGGCGGGTCGGCTGGCTGCGCTCGCCTATCGTCTACACGCTGTCGCTGTCGATCTACTGCACGGCCTGGACATTCTACGGCGCGGTCGGCTTTGCCGCGCGGTCGGGGCTGGAATTCGTGACCATCTATCTCGGCCCCACGCTGGTGATGATCGGCTGGTGGTGGACGCTGCGCCGGCTGGTGGTGGTCGGCCGCACCCAGCGCATCACCTCGATCGCCGACCTGATCTCGTCGCGCTACGGCAAGTCCAACCTGCTCGCGGTGTTCGTCACCGTGCTCGCGGTGATCGGCACGACGCCCTATATCGCGCTGCAACTGCAATCGGTCACGCTGTCCTTCGCCGCCTTCGCCGAGACCGACCCCGAAGCGATCCACCTGTCGGACATGCAATCCACCGCGCTGTGGGTGGCGGTGGGGCTGACGGTGTTCACCGTGCTTTTCGGCACCCGCAACCTCGACGCCAACGAACGCCATCACGGCGTCGTCATGGCCATCGCGATGGAGGCGGTGGTCAAGCTGTTCGCGCTGCTGGCGGTCGGGGTGTTCGTGGTCTGGGGGCTGGCCGGCGGCATGGGCGACATGCTCGACCGGATCGAGGCGTCGGGGATCTCGCGCTTCGACGTGCCCGGATCGCGCTGGGTGGGGCTGACGCTGCTGTCGGCGGCAGCCTTCATCTGCCTGCCGCGGATGTTCCAGGTCATGGTGGTCGAGAACGAGGACGAGGAACATCTGCGCACGGCGTCCTGGGCGTTTCCCGCCTACCTGATGCTGATGAGCCTGTTTGTCATCCCGATCGCCGCCGTCGGCCTTCAGATGATGCCCGAGGGCGCCAACCCGGATCTTTTCGTGCTGACCCTGCCGCTGATGGACGGGCGAGACGGACTGGCGATCCTCTCGTTCCTCGGCGGGTTCTCCAGCGCCACCTCGATGGTGATCGTGGCGTCGATCGCGCTGTCGACGATGGTGTCGAACCATGTGGTGATGCCGATCTGGCTGCGCTATTCAGGCAATGCCGCGATGATGTCGGGCGATGTGCGCAAGGTGGCGATCACCGCCCGGCGCCTCAGCATCGCTGGCGTGGTCTTCCTCGGCTATCTCTACTTTCACCTCTCGGGCGGCGGCACGGCGCTGGCGGCGATCGGCCTGATCGCCTTCGTCGGCGTGGCGCAGTTCCTGCCGGCGCTGATGGGTGGCCTCTTCTGGCGCGGCGCCACGCGCAGCGGCGCGCTGGCGGGCCTCGGCGCGGGGGCGCTGGTGTGGCTCTACTGCCTCTTCCTGCCCAGCTTCGGGCCCTCGGCGGTGCTGCCGCAGGCGGTCTTCGAGCACGGCCTCTGGGGGATCGGCTGGCTGCGGCCCTACGCGCTTTTCGGCACCGAGCGGCTGGATCCGGTGATCCACGCGGTAATGTGGTCGATGCTGCTCAATACCGGGTGTTTCATCCTCGGCTCGCTGCTCAGCTTCCCGAAACCGCTGGAGCGATTGCAGGGTGCGCAATTCGTCAACGTGTTCGAACATTCCGGCACCCCCGGCGGCTGGACCGGCAACATGGCCCAGAGCGAGGATCTTCTGGTCATGTCGCAACGCATCATGGGCGCGCACGAGGCACAGACGCTGTTTGCCGACGCCGCAAGGCGGCAGGGCGTGGCGGGCTACTTGCCCGAGCCCAGTCCGGATTTCCTGCAGGAGCTTGAACGCGTGCTGTCGGGATCCGTGGGGGCGGCCACGGCGCATGCGATGATCGGCCAGATCGTCGGCGGCGCCACCGTCTCGGTCGAGGACCTGATGGCGGTCGCCGACGAGACCGCGCAGATCATGGAATATTCCACCCGCCTCGAGGCGCAAAGCCAGGAACTGGCCCGCACCGCCCGGCAGTTGCGGCAGGCCAACGAGAAACTGACCCAGCTTTCGGTGCAGAAGGACGCGTTCCTGTCGCAGATCAGCCACGAATTGCGCACCCCGATGACCTCGATCCGGGCGTTTTCCGAGATCTTGCGCGACACCGGCGACCTGACGCCCGAGGAACAGGGAAAATACGCCTCGATCATCCATGACGAGACGGTGCGCCTGACCCGCCTGCTCGACGATCTGCTGGATCTCAGCGTGCTGGAGAACGGCCAGGTCGAGATCAACGTCCAGACCGGTCAGCTCGTCGATGTGCTCGACCGCGCCGAGCGCGCGGCGGGCGTCAAGGACAGCACGCTGCAGGTCGACCGCGACCGCGCGTCCGAGGCGGTCACGCTGACCTCCGATCTCGACCGGCTGGCCCAAGTCTTCATCAACCTGATCGCCAATGCGCGCAAGTATTGCGACGGCACCCCGCCGGTGATGACCATCCGCACCAGCCTGCACGACGACGTCGTGGTGGTCGATTTCACCGATAACGGCTCGGGCATCCCGCCCGACAAGCAGGCGGTGATCTTCGAGAAATTCTCGCGGCTTGGGCAAAGCTCGGCTGCCGGCGCGGGTCTCGGCCTGGCGATATGCCGCGAGATCATGGAGCGTCTGGGCGGCTCGGTCAGCTACCTCCCCGGGCAGACCGGCGCGGCCTTCCGGGTCAGCCTGCCACTCAGCGGCCCGCCCGCCGCACCGAAGGCAAAGGAAGAGGCCGCGTCGCCTGAAGAGGCGGAAAGCGTCGACGCGCCCGGCTGATCTAAAGGAAATGGTAACCGGAACCGGCCTAGGGTGCGGCAAGGATTCCAGGAACTAGGCGGCGGGCGTGATGTCATCGCAAGACCACGAGAAGGTCATTCATCGAAAGGCCCGACCGGCCCGGGACGGGTGCGAATCACGGGCGATGTCGCAGGCCAAGGCGCTGCGGCTGTCGCTGGCGCGCGCCGCCGACGCGCTTTTCGACCTCGCGCTGACGGTGGCGACCGTGGAACAGCGCCGCGTGGGCCTCGCGGATATCGCCGAGGTGCTGCACGAGGACGGGCTGATCGTGTTGCTCGACGGCAGCGACGGCGCGCGCGGGGCGCTCTGCCTCGACCAGCAGATGATGGCGGCACTGATCGAGGTGCAGACGACCGGCCGGGTGCGCAAGGGCGCCGCCCAGCCGCGCCCCGCCACGCGCACCGACGCGGCGATGACGGCGCCGCTGGTGGATGCGCTGATGGACGGTATCGACAGCGAAATGGGCGCCGAGATCGCCGACTACCAGCCGCGCGGCTTCTGCTTCGGCGACCGGGTCGAGGATCTGCGCGGCCTCGCGCTGACGCTCGAGGCGGACAATTACGACCATTTCCGCGTGACCGTCGATCTCGCCAGCGGCGCAAAGACCGGGTGCCTCGACCTTCTGCTGCCGGTCCGCGCCGCGCCGCCGAAACGGAACGCGGCGGCGGACCCCAAGACCGGCAAAGGCGCCGAAATGGGCGATATCGTGCTGGGGGCGCCGGTCGTGCTCGACGCGGTGCTGGCGCGCATCACCCTGCCGCTGCGCGACGCCTGTGCGTTCGAGCCCGGCCAGACCCTGCCCCTCGACCGCGAGGCGCTGAGCGCGACGCGGCTCCTGGGTGCCGGCGGCCACCTCGTGGCCGAGGCGCGGCTCGGCCAGGTCAATGGCTGGCGCGCGTTGCGGCTCGTCTCGGCCCCCTCGGCCCCCTTGCCCGACCTCGCCGAGCCCGCGCCGCAGGGCACCTCCGACCGCCCTGCCCTGCGCGGCCCCGAATCACCGGCCAAGGCGCCGCGCGACGCGGCCGGGCCAAAGGCGCAGACAGCCCCGCCCGACAGCGATCCGGTCGCGCAGGCCGCGGACGATCTCTGATACGCATTCCTCAGCCCCTGATTGACGTGGATCAAGGCCACCGCCCCTCCCGCATGGCAACGTCTGGAAAAGCGCGGAGGGGATCGCATGCTGGACACGTCACAATATCACGCGGCACTGATGCACCGTCTTCGGACGCTCGATGACCGGATGCACGCCATCGAGGCCGAGCTCGACACGCCCCGTTCGTCCGACTGGGAGGAAAGCGCCGTGGAGCGCGAGGGCGACGAGGTGCTGGAATCTCTCGGCCACAACAGCGAGCTCGAAGTCGCCCGCATCCGCGCCGCGCTGGCCAGGATCCGCGACGGTTCTTACGGGACCTGCACGGTCTGCGGCGAACCGATCTCCGAGGAGCGGCTCGAGGTGCTGCCCGAAACGCCGATGTGCCGCGTGTGCGCCGCGCAGACATCCTGAGCGGCGTCACTTTTTCGTCGCCGAACGCTGTTACTGATACCCGCGGAAGGCGAATCCTGCTATTATTGAGACTGCACCGAGGGGAGGACGACCATGATGGACTTGCACACCGAGATCGACCATCTTCAATCTCTGATCGACCAGGCGGATCCGGACACGCGCTACAAGCACGAACCGGATCTTCGCCACGCGATCGAACGCATGCGCGCAGAGGACGTGGCCGTGCCCGCCCCCGTCAAGCGCCTGCACCAGATCCTGCTGAGCGAGGCCATCGAGGCCGAATTCGACAACATGCCCGTTTGAAGGCAGGACTGACCGGCGCATCCGGCCGGTACCGGCGGATCATGCCACGGCCCTAGCCCAGCATGATCCCCGTGATCACCATGATCAGCCCGAACGCCGACAACAGCAGCGCACCCATGTTCCATGGCACCACCCGGCGCACGGCGTCGCGCAGATCCTGATCCGACAGGTTGCTGCGACGCGCGCGCCAGACCCGTGCGATGCACCACAACAGGCCCGCGAGGCCTGCGATCGACAGCGCGGTCCCGATCCAGATCAGACTTTCCATCGCGGTTTACTCCTCGTCTCCGGCGCGACACACGCATGCCGCCTAAGCCAAAGCCGCCGCCCGCGCAAGCGGCGCACGGGTTGCCGCTTGCACAGGCCTGCATGCGCCGCTAAGCGTGCCTCTCGTGCAAAGCGGAGGCTCCCATGAACGACATGACGTCCGACCAGAATTACAACGTCGCATCCGACGAATTGCGCCAGTTCGTCGAACGGATCGAGCGGCTGGAAGCCGAGAAGAAGGACATCGCCGACCAGGTCAAGGAGGTCTACGCCGAAAGCAAGGCGCGCGGCTACGACCAGAAGGCGCTGCGCACGATCATCAGCCTGCGCAAGAAGGACAGCGACGCGGTCGCCGAGGAAGAGGCTGTGCTGCAGCTTTACAAGGAAGCCCTCGGGATGACGTGAAAGCCTCTTAACACATTGAAAACGCGATCAAACAATGACGACCTTGTGAATGCGGCGTTTTTTCATGTGAAATGGCATCGAAGACCCGCTTTTTACCGAACAAATCGGCATGGATATCCGGCTTGGGATCGGCACCGAGCGTGTTGGCACGAAGCTGCGCAGAACCTCCATCAAGCCATTGTTCCTTAACATCGTTCTTGATGTGACGGGCTTTGGCGGCCCAAAGGCGCTTCGATGATTTTTTTCTTGTCAGATATTTAGATGATCGTGAGGTTGTGGCATCAAGCCATTGCAAATCTATGCCATCGGGCTCGTGCCAAGTGTTTCGTCCGGCATGGGATTGCCACACTCACGGAGCAGAATAACCTGTTGTAAAAAGATAGATCTTGTCAGTTTGTGCCGGGGGGGGGAATCCTGCTCGGCACGATAGGCTTTTCTACCGTGAAGACATTTGTTGCGTGACAAGCGGACCGAGATTTGCGCGCATTAGCTCCTCCTTGGACGAAAACAGGACGACGCCGACGCTACGGCACTCACGGCAGCATCGGCCCCACTTCCAGAGGCACACTCGTAGATAAACCCGAAACCGAAGGAGACTTGGCCGCGCCCAATGGTGCTGGTTCACCGAGGTCCCGACCCGGGACGCGGTCCCCGATGATGCCGGGTCACGCCTGATCGCCAGACGATTTGCCCGGGGACGCCTTTGAGATAGGCACACAGGAACCGCTCTTGGACTTGGCATGATGCGGCAGCCTGCGCGCTGACCGCGAACGGACGCATCATCCCGGTGTGAGAATTCACTCGGTGACGGAAGTATCCGTGTTGATCAAGCGGTTTTCGGGGTCCACTTGCGATTAGCTTTGACGAGCGCATTTGCCATTTCGATAAGTTTACGCATGAC
>NZ_JBAPKY010000019.1:0-74493 GCF_037083785.1 Roseovarius sp. D22-M7 | reverse complement strand
TGGCCCTTCTGGATCGGGTTGTCGGAATGGTCGAGAAAGGCGAAACGCCTTGCCCGCAATCCGATGAGGCGGCGACCTACTACCCTCGCAGGACGCCTGGCGATAGCGAACTCGATCCGGGTCTTTCCATTGCCGAGCAATTCGACAAGATCAGGGTCAGCGATCCGGAAAGGTATCCTGCGTTGTTCAGGATGCACGGGCACGTATACTCCGTCAGCTTGAGAAAGATCGGACGCGATGAGTAGTATTGAAATCGACGGCCGTCCCATCGGCCCAGGCCATCCACCCTACGTGATCGCCGAGCTTTCGGCCAATCATAACGGCGACTTGGGTCAGGCGATGCGGATCATCGACGCGGCGCAGCAGGCTGGCGCGGATGCCGTCAAGATCCAGACCTACCGCCCCGACACGATCACGCTGAATTCCGACCTGCCGGATTTCCGGATCACCGACGGCCTTTGGGCCGGGCGCACGCTTCACGCGCTATACGACTGGGCGCATACGCCGTGGGAGTGGCACGAGGCGCTGTTCGCCCATGCCGCCAAGCGCGGCATCACGCTCTTTTCCTCGCCCTTCGATCCGACCGCGGTGGACCTGCTGGAAAGCCTCGATGCGCCGGCCTACAAGATCGCCAGTTTCGAGGCAGTGGACCTGCCGTTGATCCGCACCGTGGCCTCGACGGGCAAACCGATGATCATATCGACCGGCATGGCGGATCTGGCGGAGATCGCCGAGGCGGTCGAGGCCGCGCGGGCGGCGGGCTGTAAGCAACTGGCGTTGCTGCATTGCGTTTCGGGTTACCCGGCGCCGGCCTCGGATTACAATCTCGCGACGCTCGCCGACATGGGCGCGCGGTTTGGTGTGCCGGTGGGGCTGTCGGATCACACGCTCGACAACACCACGGCGATCGCCAGCGTGGCGCTTGGCGCGGCGGTGATCGAGAAGCACCTCACGCTGGATCGCACGGGCGGCGGGCCCGATGACAGCTTTTCGCTGGAACCCGCGGATTTCGCCGAGCTCTGCCACGGCGCGCGCACCGCGTGGGAGGCGGTCGGCCAGGTCGATTACGGACGCAAGTCAAGCGAGGCGGCGAACGTCAAGTTCCGGCGCTCGCTCTATTTCGTGCGGGACATGAAAGCGGGCCAGGTGATTACCGAAGACTGCGTGCGCAGCGTCCGGCCGGGATACGGGATGGCACCGAAATACCTCGACGAAGTGATCGGGCGGCGTGTCGTCCGCGACGTGGCAGCGGCCACGCCCGTCGTGAAGGACGCAGTGGCATGACTGCCGCGCGGCGCGGATGGGGCGTGGCAATCGACGATCGGACCGTCACCCTCCGACAAGCCGGGATGGCTTTCCGTCCACCGAGAGGTACTGCAGAGCGGGCCAGTCCGGGACCTGCGACAACATGGCCGACTGCACCAGACAGCATGTCAGCACCCGCGAAGCCCTCGGAGAATGTGAATGAACGACCGTCCCAAGATCATGACCATGAAACGGGGCACGATGTTCGGGCCGGATTACATCAACGTCGTTTAAAATGCCTGCCGGGCCGCCGCATTGAACGAGCCCGGGTGTGCTGGAGACGTTTCAGTTTGTCATTCTACTATGATCTTGGTCGTGAGCTCAGCGTTGTGGAACTGCTTTCTGCAGTGGTGGTTGAGACATGTCCGAGCGGCCCATAAAGGTGCTTGTCGTTGTCCAACTAGACCCAGTCCAGTGTCGCCATTTCAAGGTCATTTTTCGACCCGCCACGGCCCCTGATGCTCGATGTCCTCGACCTTGTAGAGGCCGTTGATCGCGACAGCGATGTGATTGGATTTATGCGTATCGACGCCGATGATGACCTGGTCCATGGATGCTCTCTCGCTGAACTGGCCCGGGCACCGGTCGAAGAGGACAGGACTGTGAGGGTACGAACGCCGTCAGGCTCCTAGGGTCTGGACCCATTGATTTCAGGCGCGCTGCGTGATTCACGGCTCCGAAAACGGAGCGGTATCATGTCTGATCTTTTCTGGTTGAGCGATGCGCAAATGGCGCGTCTGGAGCCCTATTTCCCAAAGCCTCACGGCAAACCAAGGGTCGATGACCGCAGGGTTCTGAGCGGGATCATTTTCATCAATCGCAATGGCTTACGTTGGCGCGATGCGCCTGCGGAATACGGTCCGCACAAGACGCTCTACAACCGGTGGAAGCGATGGAGCGAAAAGGGCGTCTTTGCCCGGATCATGGCCGGCCTGGCCGCCGAACACCGCGAAGAGAAGACCGTCATGATCGACGCGACCTATCTCAAGGCCCACCGCACCGCGACCAGCATGGGCGTGAAAACGGGGGGCGTGGGCGCCTGATCGGTCGCACCAAAGGCGGCATGAACACCAAGCTGCATGCGGTCTGCGACAGCCAGGGCCGACCTCTCAGCTTGTTTATCACTGCCGGTCAGGTGAGCGATTACATCGGAGCGCGGGCCATGCTGGGCAGTCTGCCAAGGGTCAACTGGCTGCTTGGGGACCGCGGCTATGACGCCGACTGGTTCAGAGAAGCGTTGGAAGACAAAGGGATACGCGCCTGTATACCAGGCCGCAAGCAGCGCAAGACGACCGTGAAATACGACAAGCGCCGGTACAAACGCCGCAACCGGATCGAGATCATGTTCGGCAGGCTCAAGGACTGGCGGCGTGTCGCAAATCGGTATGACAGGGTGTCCCAAGGTCTTCCTCTCGGCGATCGCGCTCGCCGCAACTGTCATCTATTGGTTATGAGGCCAGACCCTAGGCATCACACAATAGGTAAAAATGTCAGATTAAAGTCGATGACTTGTGTTTGATACTGCTGATAAGACTTACTTCTTTCCGTTTCAGGATCGCGTTTTACGCGAAGCGAAGGAAACAGATGAAGGCAGCTTTATTCGATCTTGAACAAGCCAGTATTGCCGGGTGCACACTCAGTGAGGTGCTGGGCTCGCTCAGCCATGCGCTGGATCTGACGGAGGGGCAAGAGCCGGGGCATTGCGTGCGAAGCTGTTTTATCGGCATGCGGATCGGCGAGATGCTTGGCTTGGCCCCCGATGTGGCGGCGGATCTTTATTACACTCTCCTGCTCAAGGATCTTGGCTGTTCGTCCAACGCGGCGCGGATCTGTCAACTTTACCTGACCGATGATCGCTCATTCAAGAACGGGTTCAAGACCGTTGACGGCTCGGTGAAACAGGCGCTCGCATTTGTCCTGCGACAAACGGCGACGGACGAGCACTTCATCCGGCGGGCGCGAACCATCTATGACGTGCTGCGCAACGCGGATGAAATGGTCACCGATATCTTCGAAACACGCTGTCAAGCCGGCGCCGATATCGCGCGCCAGATGCGCTTTTCCGAGGCGGTTGCGGACGGCATCGCGGGGCTCGACGAGCATTGGGATGGCAGCGGTCGCCCGTACCGGTTATCGGGCGACCGGATCCCCCTCTTTTCCCGAATAGCGCTTCTGGCGCAGGTCATGGACGTGTTTTCGCGCGCGGCGGGGCCCGAGGCCGCGCTCGATGAAGTGGAACGGCGCAGCGGCACCTGGTTCGATCCCGAGATCGTGCGCGCCGCCATCGCATGTGCTGGCGACCAATCCTTTTGGGCAACGCTCGCGGAACCGGATATCGAACACCGTGTCTTCACGATGGAGGCGGCACAAGGCGCATTCTCACTGGATGACGATCTGCTCGACGCGATCGTGAAAGGTTACGCCCGGGTCATCGACGCGAAGTCGCCCTTCACCTACGGCCATTCCGAGCGCGTGGCCCATTACACCGGCCTTCTGAGCGAAGAACTCTGCCTTGGCGCAACCACGCAGCGCTGGATGTGGCGGACGGCGATGTTGCACGATATCGGAAAGCTCGGTGTCTCCAACCGGATCCTCGACAAGAATGGCAAGCTGACGGACGAAGAGTTCGAAAGCATCAAGCGTCATCCCGTCATGACCGAGTCGATCCTGTCCCCGGTCCGTCCCTTTCGTCCCATGGCGTGGATCGCGGCGACGCATCACGAGCGACTCGACGGCCGAGGCTATCCCTACGGCCTGTCAGCCGACGCCCTGACCCAGGAAATGAGGATGCTGACGGTTGCCGATATCTTCGACGCGCTCTCAGCCGATCGCCCGTACAGGGCCGCACTGCCTCTCGAAGAGGTGCGTTCCATCATGTCCGATATGGTCGGCACGGCTGTCGATGGGGATGTATTTGAAGCACTTTGGAGCGTCATCTCCAAATACGAGGGATGGACGTCCCATTGAGTCTTTCTGGCTGGGCAATGGCTATCCTTTGCGACGAATGTCGAGCAGATCCTCGTCCGTAACGGAGAGCGCAGAGATGGTCCTGCCTTTTCGACCAGACTTCAGCCCAGTTATGGTGGATCAGGTTGTCCTATCAGGCTGCCATTCTCATGGGTTCGGTTTTGCTGGCATGGACTTTGTCAGGGGGGCAAGATGCCGTGGGTCGAGTGGGGCCGCTCGGCATTGTACCAGGCCAGCCATTTCCCAATGCCTTCTCGGGCCTGTGAGCCGGTCTCGACGGCACGCAGGCAGACGTATTCGTATTTCAGCAACCGCCAAGCCAGATGCTTGCGGCTGTACCAGTCCATGACGGCCACCAGATCCTGGAACCCGCGCTCCATCCGGATATGGGTGATGTCGGCGCACCAAAACTGGTTGGGCCGGGTGATCGCCAGCTCCTTGAGCAGGTAGGGATCGATCTTGTGCGCCGGGTGCTTCTTGCTGGTGTCGGGCTCCTGGTAGTTCGGCTCCAGCCGCATCAGCCGGCGTACACGATGACGGCCACACTTTTGACCCTTCCGCTTCATGGGCCGCGCAATCTGGCGTGATCCATACCGGGGGTTCGGGAAACTGCTTGTCGATGATCTTCATGAACCGCAGTTTCTCATTATTTTCACCCTCGGGCCGGTAATACAGCGTCGAGCGCGATAGCTGCAGCAACATGCATTGCCGCCGCAGGCTCAGTTCATGATCCTTGCTCACCATTTTTTGCCTCGCGTCCCGCGCGTTTGGACCGAGGCATTGGCCAAAAAATCCCGTTCCACCACCAGTTTCCCGATCTTCGAATGCAGCTTCTCGATCTCCGCCTCGTTCCCCTTCCCGGGATCAGCATCCCGCCGGGTGAACGCCGTGGCCATGTTCGCGATCGCCGCACGCTTCCCTGTGCTGATCCGGTTCGGATGCACGCCATACTGTCTTCGACAGCTCGGCCGGCGCCATCTCTTCTCGGATCGCTTCGCGCGCGACCTTCGCCTTGAACTCAGGCGTATGCGTCGTTCCCTTCGCCATTTCGGATCGTCTCCATCGTCATGCGATCCAACTTAACGACTGGCCCGAATTTCCCCGACCACTTCTGTCACGAAGGGGTGGCGATGACTGGACACTGACTGCCATTGCGGGGATATACGGGTGGCGCGGTCCATCCCGGCCCTTGCCCCTTCCTCGACCGCCGAAAGGGATTGTCAGGGGCCTTCAACCAACGGCTCGAGGCAGCAATGACAGACACTTTAAGGCTTTTGGCCGCCGCCCTTCCCGAGGCCCGAAAGACGGCGTGGCGCAAGATCAGCCGGCGTATCCTGAAGTTTCGCCTCGGGCTTGCGGGCAGCGACCAGGATACCCGCATCCGCGCCGAACGCCGCTTGCGCGGATACCAGGACTACAGCCGGCTGGTGCGGGCCGATGCGGTCGTCGTGTCGTTCGGGAAAAGCGGGCGCACGTGGCTGCGGGTGATGATCTCGCGCCTCTACCAGCAGGTCTACGGCCTGCCTCGGGACATCGTGATCGGGTTCGACAACTTCCACAATCTCGATCGCCGGATCCCGCGCGTGTTCTTCGCGCATGACAATTACATTGGCGATTATCTCGGAAACACGGATACAAAGGACCATTTCCGCGACAAGAAAGTATTGCTTATGGTCCGCGATCCGCGCGACGTGGCGGTCTCGCAGTTCTTTCAATGGCAGTTCCGCATGCGGCCCGGAAACAAGCTGCTGAACGGCTATCCGCGGCACGGCGCCGAGGTTTCTGCGTTCGAGTTCGTCTGCCACGAGGGCGGCGGCCTGCCCAAGATCATGCGCTTCATGAACCTCTGGGCGCGCGAGATGCACAAGCTGCCCGATTTCGAGCTGCTGCGCTACGAGGACATGCGCGCCGATCCGCATGCCGTGCTGGCCCGTGTCGCCCGGTTCCTCGAGATCCCGGCGAGCGATGAGCAGATCCGCGAGGCGGTCGAGTATGCCGCCTACGAGAACATGAAGAAGATGGAGGCCAACGAGGGCTTCCGCATGGCCGGCCTGCGCATGGCCCCGGGGGACCGCAGCAATCCCGACAGCTTCAAGGTGCGGCGCGCCAAGGTGGGCGGGTACCGCGACTATTTCGACGATGACGAGGTCCGGCAGATCGACGCGATGATGGCCGAAACCCTGGACCCGGTCTTCGGGTATCAGCCAACCGCCCCGGCCGAGACGGCCCCGGAATGATCCCGCCCGGGGCGCAGCCCGGCCCCGGCGCGCGGCCGGCGCCGCGCATCTGGCGGGTGCTGGGAGACAAGCGCGGCGATAACGGCCAGGTCGAGATGATCGCCGAGGCGCTGGCTCAGCATCGCGGCTGGCCGTCGGAATTGCGGCACCTGGAGATGCGCTCCGATTACGTGCGCGGCAAGCCACGGGTGGGTCCCACCCTTTACCATCTCGACAGGACGCGCAGCGATGCGCTTGCCCCGCCCTGGCCCGATCTCGTCCTGACCAGCGGGCACCGGCCGGCCAACGCCGCGCTGTGGATCAAGCGGCAGTCGGGCGGGCGCGCGCGGATCGTGCTGGTGGGCAAGCCGTCGGGCTGGATGGCGTATTTCGACCTCGTGATCGCCAGCGCCGAGACGCTGCTTGCCCCGTTCGACAACGTCCTGCGTATCGATCTGCCGCTGATGCGCATCGATCCCGACCGGCTGGAGGCTGGGCGCGAGGCATGGCAGGGAGGGCTCGACGCGCTGCCTCGCCCGCTGGTGGCGTTTCTTGTCGGCGGGCCGACCGTGCCGTTCGTCTACGACGCCGACGTGGCGCGGCGGCTGCGCGCCCGCATGCGGCGCGTGCTGGACGAGGGCGGCACACCGTATCTTGTCGGCTCGCGGCGCACACCGCCCGGCTTCCTGCGGCAGGTTGCCAACGGATTGCCAGAGCGCGTCGGTGTCCATGACCGGGCCGAGAGCGACTCCGAGAACCCCTATACCGGCCTTCTCGCGCATGCCGACCGGTTCGTGGTGACCGGTGACAGCATCTCCATGCAGGTCGAGGTTGCCCGGCTGGGCAAACCGCTGGAAATCCTGCCGCTGTCCACTGGCCCACTTGGCGGGCTCGACGACATGCGCCGCCGCCTCACCGCGCGGCTGTTCGATGCTCCCTGCGATGGCCGGATGGCCGCCGTGGCACGCGGTCTCTACCGGCTGAGGCTGGTGCCGCAGACCCGGCATTTCCCGCGCTTTCACCAGATGCTGGTTGATCGAGACCTCGCCCGCTGGGCCGGTGACGAGACCACGCCGCGGGCCGCACCGCCCGACACCCGGGCCGACATGGACCGGATCCTTGCCAGAATCGATGCGCTCGTGGCGGAGGGTGCCCCATGACCGGCACGCGTGTCACCGTGATCAGCAACCCTGCCAGCGGCAATAACCGCAAGTGGCAGGCGCGCTTCGCGGCGCGGCTCGCCGGCTACCCCCATGTGCGCCACCACGTCACAAGCACGCTGGCCGAGGCCGAGGCGCTGGCGCCGCAGCTTGCCGCGGAAGGGTGGGACGTGGTGGTGATCAATGGCGGCGACGGCACCATCGCCGCCGCCCTCGGCATGATCCTTGCGCATTGGCCCGAGGCCGATCTGCCGCTGATCGTCGTGCTTCCGGGTGGCACCGCCAACATGACGGCGGGCGATATCGGCATATCGGCCTCGCACGACCGCGCCGTGCGGCGGTTCTTTCGATGGCTGGACCGGGGCGCGCCGAAGGATGGCGAGATCCGCACGCGGCATCTCATGCGGGTCGAGGGGGCGGGTGACGGGCGGACACGCCACGGCATGTTCCTCGGGACCGGCGCGGTGATGCAGGCCACGCAATATGCGCATAGCGACGTGCATTCGCGCGGCCTCGGGGGTGAGATCAGCCTTGGGCTGATCCTGATCCGGGCGATCTGGGGGCTGATCCGGCAAGATCCGCGGTTTTACCAGCCGACGCAAGTGCGCATGACGCTGACACCCGCGACCGGCGCGCCGGTGATGCGCGACACGGCGCCGATGCTTATCCTCGTGGCCAGCACGCTGCAGCGGTTGTCACTTGGCGTCCGCCCCTTCTGGGCGCCGCGCGACGCGGCCATCGGGCTGACCACGATTCGTGGCGGCGCGGCGCGGTTTCCGCGCGCGATCCTGTCGCTGCTGCGCGGCCGCCCCAACCGTCACGTGACGCCCGAGAATGGCTATGAAAGCTTTCGAGCCGATCGGATCGAGTTGCACTTCGACGGCGAACTCAACCTCGATGGAGAGCTTTTCGCCACCGCGGGCGGCGACGCGCCGCTTGTCATCACCGCGCAAGGGCCGGTCCGGTTCCTGCGGCCGCGATGAGGACCCGTGCCATCATGATCAATCTGCCCGGGTATCCCGCCCCCGACGGACCCACGCCCGAGACGTCTCCGGCGTTGCGCGCGCTTGTCGCGGCAATTGAGCGTCGCTTTGGTCACGGGCTGCAGGGGATCGTGCTTTACGGATCGTGCCTGCGCAGCGCGGATCTGCTGGAGGGGCTCGTGGATCTCTACGTGCTGGTCGATCCCACCCCACGCGCCGAGCCGCGGACGTGGCTGCGCCTCGCCGGGCGCATACTGCCCCCCAACGTCTATTTCATCGAGGCACCGGTCGGGCCGGATATCGTGCGCTGCAAATATGCCGTGCTGAGCCTTGCGCAATTCGAGCGGGGCACCGCGCGCTGGTTTCAGTCCTATCTCTGGGGACGCTTCGCGCAGCCGGTCAAGGTCGTCTGGTCCGCCAGCCCGGACATCGCCGCCCGGCTTGACGCCGCGTTCCTGAAGGCCGGCGAGACGCTGTTGCGCCGGGCGCTGCCGATGCTGCCGGCCGAGGGCTGCGTGGCTGCGCTTTGGCAGGGCGCGTTGCGCCTCAGCTATGGCACCGAACTGCGTGCCGAGCGGCCAGGCCGGGCCGGCGACCTGGTGGATCACGGGAAGGATTTCTTCGCTGCGATGACCCGCGTGCTGGCCCCACGCATGCCGGACCTGCTGAATCTTTCGGACGCGGCCGGCACCCTGCGCTACCGCGCCACGGTGCCGGCGCGCGCGCGCCGGATAGCACCTCTCTCGTGGGCGCTGCGCCGATGGCAGGGCAAGGCGCTGTCGGTCGCGCGGCTGATCAAGGGGCTTTTCACCTTCGAAGGTGGGCTCGACTACATCGCGTGGAAACTCACCCGCCATTCCGGGCAACAGGTCACGATTCCCGACAAGGTCCGCCGCAGGCCGCTTCTGCATATCTGGGGGTTCTTCTGGCGGCTTTACCGACGCGGGGTTTTTCGCTGACGCCCAATGGTACGCATGGAACCTGCCGCGCGGTTGCTGTATACGCCGCAGAAATCATGTAAACGAATGCCGGACCGGAAATCATGAAACACGCCGTATTCATCCAGACCAATCACAAGCAGATCGTCGGGGCGATCGTGGCCGAGCACGCGTTGCGGCGCTACTCGACCCATAACGACAAGTTCGACGTTCAGATCATCAACAGCAACGACTATCCGTTCTTCGCCGCGCGCGAGGGGCAGGAATACCTGCGCGACGGGGTCTATCGCACCTGGCTGAACGACGATCTGCAATCCTTCACGCCGACGCGCATGATGCCTCCGGAACTGATGGGCTACGAGGGGCGCGCGGTGGTTATCGACCCCGACATCTTTGCCTGCGTCGATATCTGGGACCTGCTGAGCCGCGACATGGGCGGCAAGGCGATCATGTGCCGCATGCGTTCGGGGCCCAAGGGGATGATCGACGGCAACTTTGCCTCCAGTGCGATGCTGCTGGATTGCGCGCAGCTGACCCACTGGAAGGGCGAGGAACAGTTCAACGCGATGTTCGAGGGCAATCTCGACTACCAGGACTGGATCGGCCTGCGTAACGAGCCGCGCGAATCCATCGAGCTGTTCGAGAAGGAGTGGAACGATTTCGACAAGTTCACGCCCGCCACGAAGATGCTGCACACCACTCGCCGCAAGACCCAACCGTGGAAAACCGGGCTCAAGGTGGACTGGCGCCCGTCGGAAGTGTTCCGTGCCTTTCCGCCCATCGGCTGGGCGCTGAAGCTGCGCCGCCAGATCTTCGGCGAATACGGGCTGATGGGGAATTACAAGGCGCATCCCGACAAGAACCAGGAGCTGTTCTTCCTCGGCCTGCTCAAGGAATGCGTGAACGAGGGCAAGCTCACCGAGGACTTCCTGCGCAGCGAGATGGAGAAAAATCACGTGCGCCACGACGCTATCGACGTGCTGGAGAAGACACCCGATCTGCCGAAAGCGCCCGCGCACCCCCTCAGCACCGGCGACATCGCCCGCGCCGCCTGATCTCCGACACGCGATGCGCGGCCTAGCGCCGCGTGTCGCCCTTCAGCAACGCGAGGACGCGCGCCGCGGCACGCTGCACGTCCTCTGTCGGGTCGGACCGTGCTTCGGTCGCCCAATTCTCTCCCTCTGCAATCAGCCGCGGCGCGTCATCGAGCCAGCTCGCGCGGCCCTCGCGCATCAGGGCATCCTGCAGGCGCGAGACGTCGCGCCGCATGCGCCGGGGTGCCAGCCGCATGGCCAGTGCATGGCTCAGCGGTTTGTGCCGGAAATTATGCGGATGCCGCCACCACGTGCCCGGCGGATCGCCAGGATCGAACAGGTAGAGCGGCCGCCCGAGGCTCGCGGCTTCGGCCATCATCGACATGCTTTCGCCGGTGACCACGAAACGGTCCGCCAGACCCAGAAAGCCCTGATAGGGGTTGTCGCCCGTCGTGTGGGGGTCGTGCCACCAATAGCTTTCGGCGGGCACGTTGATGGTTTTGCGGAACGCTTCGGTTGCCGCCTTCGGCGTACGCGGGCTGTCGGTCACCAGCGCCGTGCCGCCCGACTGCGCGACCAGCCGGTTGACGCCTTCGGCCAGACGGCGGCCCTTGTCGGGCGTGAACACGAACGGCCCGCTATCGCCGCCGATCAGCACCGCCGTCAGCGGGCGCGGCAGATGCGCCAGCCTTGGCGCGATCTGCCGGGCGGCTACGTCCACGCCGTCCCGCGTGATCCGGCGCAGCGGCAGGGGGATCTGCAACACATTGTCCGCCTCGGGCAGGAAGTATTGCGGCGTGGTAACGATCAGATCCCAGGTCGCAGGCCGCGCCCAGGGTCGCCCGATATGCACAAGCCGCACCGCGCCGCGCGCCTGCGCCCTGATCCACCGCGCCACAGGTTCGTTGCGCCGACCCGCGCTGATCACCAAGTCCGGCCAAGGCGGCGCGAGCGGGCTCGATGCGGATCTGTCGATACCCGCCAGCGTCGGCCCCAGCAGCAGATGCGGCACGATCTCCCACGATCGGGCGCTAATCTGCTTTTCCTCGAAGGGCAGGCCCGTTGTCTCTGCCAACGCAAGAACCTGCGCGTTGTCGCCGGCCTTGCGGCCCAGAAGAACCCAGAGTTTCGCTTGCATCGTCAGGCCAGTTCAGGTCAAAGGAGCACCACCTCAAGGGGCGGCGATATCAGGCCCTTGTCCGCAATCGCGCAGGCACTGTCAAAGCCCCGCTGTCCCGACCCTTCCGACCCGGATCGCCCCGATCACGCGAAAGACGGCATCGATGTTCGACATATCCCCCACCGAAGCCCGCGCGCTGGTCTGGCGGCACCTCGTGCTGACGGCGCTTTTCTTCCTGCCAAAACACCGCACCATCGCGCTGGAACGGCGCCTGCGCGGCCGCGAGGAATACCGCAAGCTGCAAGAGGCGGACTGGGTGCTGATGTCGTGGGGCAAGAGCGGACGCACGTGGTTCCGGGTCATGCTGTCGCGATTTTACCAGGTGCATTTCGGCCTTGCGACCGAGCACATGCTGGAATTCGACAATTACCACCGGCGCGATCCGCGTGCGCCGAAGGTGTTCTTCACGCATGACAACTACATCCGCGACTATCTCGGCCAGCCCGCGGGGCTGGAGCATTTCCGCGGCAGGCAGGTGGTGCTTCTGGTGCGCGATCCGCGCGATGTGGCGGTATCGCAGTATTTCCAGTGGCGCTACCGGATGCGACCGCGCAAGAAGGCGCTGAATTCCTATCCGCCGCACGGTGCCGATGTCGACGTGTTCGATTTCGTGCGCGACCCGAATTGCGGCATTCCGCGGATCGTCGAGTTTCTCAACGGCTGGGCCGAGGTGATCCCGACGATGGGCGACGACCTGACGCTGATCCGCTACGAGGACATGCGCGCCGATCCGGCCGCGACGCTGGAACAGGTAGTTGCGGCGACGGGCACACCGGGCAAGCCAGAGCATATCGAGGCGGCCAAGGACTATGCCGCCTACCAGAACATGAAAAAGCGCGAATCCAGCAACGAGGGGATGCGCGGCAGCGGTCAACGGGTGCGCCCCGGCGACGAAGGCAATCCCGACAGCTTCAAGGTCCGGCGCGGCAAGGTCGGCGGCTACCGCGATTACTTCACGCCCGAGCAGATCCGCGTCATCGACGCGATGGTCGAGGACAGGCTCGACCCGGTCTTCGGATACACGGGCGGCTGAGGCGCGCGCCTTACGATGTCTGTGAAGGGGCCGGGTCGTGCGACGTGTGCGCAGTCCGGGCATGGCGTTGCAGCACCTGGTAGTCGGCGACCGAATCGACATCGACAGAGGCATGCGCATAAGGCAGGATCACCGCGCCGATCCTCATCCCGACCTTGCGCGACAGCCGCGCCAGCGCAGCGTCGAGGCTCAGCCAGCCCAAACGGTAGCGCAGCAGCGCCCACAGGCCCAATAGTCGGATCACCACCAGCGGCTTCTTGCGGTCACGCTCAACCTGTCGCCAGAAATCGGCCAGTTGCCGCCCGTCCTCAGTGAGAAAGGCAAAGAGGTTGCAGCCGCAATACTGCCCGTCGGCAAAGCGCAGCACGGTCTTCTTCAGATCCGGAAATGTCGCCCGGACCAGGTCATGCGGTGCCAGCCCGATCACCACGTCACAGCCGCTTGCCGCACTGTCGCGGCAGAAATGATCGACGATCTCGGCGGTCAGCAGGGGATGATCTGCCGTGGTGATCAGCACCGGGCGCGTGGCGGGCACGCGGCCCAGCATCTGGTGCGCGCTGGTGCTGGGCGAGGGGCCAGGAGCCGTCCAGTCGACACGGCCGTCGGCGATCATCCCCGACAGCCCGGCATCGGTCGTCACGCAGGCCTCGGTCGGCCCGCTGAGATGGATGGCGTCCACGCTGCGTGACGCCTCGAGCGCGCCGATGACGCGGCCGATCATGCTGGTGCCGTCGATATCCAGCAGCGCCTTGCAGGCGACGCCGGTATGATCACGCAGGGCATCGTGCCTGTCTCGTTCACCCGCGAGAATGATGGAGTCGAAGCTGGTCATGGGCTGTGTTCAAAGCCGCTTCTGGTAGACCCGGTAGCGTTTGTGAATCGTGCTGCCGATCGCCTCGATGATATGTCGCATCCCATCGTTGTCCTCCAGTATCCAGCCCATCTCGACCGATTCGATCCCGCGCCGCATCATCGCGTGGCGGACTCCGTCGATGACCATGAAGGCCAGCGTCGGCCCGAGCCGCGAATACTGATGCTCCTTGCGCACTCCCATCAGCGCCACGCGGGCGCTGCGCGGCCCCCTGACCTTCAGCCGCCACAGCAGTCTCGCCCAGCCAAGCGGCAGCAGCCGCCCGCGCAGATCGCTCACGATCTCGTTGAGATTGGGAAACGCGGTGATGAAGGCCACCGGCCGTCCCTCGATCTCGGCGATCTGGATGAAATCGTCGGGCAGCAGCAGGGTGAGAAGCTTGGCGGTTTCGGCGAATTCCTCGGGGGTAAAGGGCACGAAGCCCCAGTTGTCGGCCCAGGCATCGTTGAAGATGTCGCGCATCGCCTCGACATCGGCGGCCTTGGACTTTCGGTTGAAGGGCCGGACCGTGACCTTGCGGCTGGCGCGTTCGGCAAGCTTCGTCATCACCTCGGGGGCGGTGAAATCGGGGGTGACCATGTAGGTCAGCAGATCCTTGATTCCGGTCAGGCCCTGCTCGGCGAGGCGGGTGTCGTAATAGGGTTTTGCATGACCCATCATGATGAAGGGCGGCGTGTCGAAATTCTCGACCAGAAGGCCGATTTCCTCGTTGATCGTCAGGTTGTAGGGGCCTCGTATATAGGCCGCGCCGCGCGCCTTAAGCCAGTCTTCGGCGGTGTCGAACAAGGCGGCGAAAACGGCGCGCTCATCGACCGCCTCGATCATGCCGAAATAGCCGACCTTGCCGTCGGGTTCCTCGGTCTGAAGCCTGTCGAGCTGCGCGGTGATGCGCCCGACGGGCGCGCCGCCGCGGTAGGCCACCCAGGCCGCGACCTCGCAATGCGCGAAAAGCGGCTTGTTCTTGAAGACGCGGCTCTTCTGCTCGATCAGCAGCGGCGCGACCCAGGCCGGGTCGCCGGCGTAAATCCGCTCGGGCAGATGCAGGAAATCGCGTTGCGCGACACCCTGATCGGCGGCGACGACGCTGATCCGGTCGCGATCCTGCTGTCCTTGCGGCATCTGGTGCGTTTCCTTTTCGCTGGCGCGACCCTGTCGACACGCCGCCCCGCAAACCGGCACGGCCAAGGGGCGAAAAGGCTTGCAGACACGCCGCCAGACCCCGAATAACGGGACGCAGTATCGACGCTGTGACAAGGGAAGTCGAGTAGCATTGGCCAAGTTCATTCTCGGAAACGCGTTTCGCGACAGGGCGGTCGGAAACACCGTTGCGCGGCGCGTGCTGTGGGGCCTCGACGTGGCGTTCGTGGGGCTTCTGCTCGGGATCTTCCGCATCCTGCCGGTGACATGGGCCTCGGCCCTCGGCGCGCGTCTTGGGCGGCTCCTCGGCCGGATCCTGAAAAAGCGCACGCGGCATGTGCGCGCCAACCTGTCGCTGGCCCTGCCCGCCCGGTCGGGGCCGGAGATCGACGCGCTGGCCGGCGATGTCTGGGCGAATGCGGGCGCGGTGCTGGCCGAGTATCCCAACCTCTACCGGATCGCGGATCCGCGCCGCGATTTCCTCGAGATCGAGATCCTTGCGCGGATCCCCGCCTATGACGCGCCGGACCGGCCGGTGGTCTTCGTGGCCGCGCACATGGCCAACTGGGAACTGGCGGCGGCGGCGATCGCGCGGCTCGGCTTTTGTCCGCGGATCATGTACGCGCCGCTGTCCAATCCGTGGCTTGACCGGCTGATGCTCTACTTCCGCGACGCCCTCGGCGGTGATCTGGTGTCGCGCAGCGCCGGGCTGCGGGGGTTTCTCGATGCGCTCAGGAATCGTCAGGCGGTGGCAATGATCATCGACCGCAAGATCGAGGGCGGCAAGCCCGTGGAATTCTTCGGGGCCGAAAAGGCTTCATCGATCCTGCCTGCGCGTCTGGCGCTGCGCTCGCAGGTGCCATTGGTGCCCGTCGAGATCATCCGCCTGCCCGGCGCGCGCTTCCGCATCCGCTTTCATCCGCCGCTGAAGCCCGCCGATCCGCAGGCCGATCTCGACAGCCAGACCACGGATCTGACCCGCCAGATAAACGCGAAATTCGAGGATTGGATCCGCGCGCGGCCCGGCGAATGGCTTTGCACAAGCAAAATTTGGCCATCGGCTGTTCTCTCGGCGAAAACCACCATATATGAAGCATCGAATACGTGAACCGACCAGGAGCACCTGTCATGTCGAAACATCAACCCAGCCGCACGCACCGCGTGGACGCCTCCGTCCGGCTGTTCGAGAACCCGCTGCTGGAAAAGCTCAGCCACGTGCACCCGATCGTGCCGCTGCTGATCTGGGGGCCGGTCGCGGCGTTTCTCTTGATTCGCGCGGTCATGGTCCACGGGATCGGCCTGCCGGGGATGGCGCTGATCGGTGTGGCGGGTCTCGTGACCTGGACGCTGGCCGAGTACCTTCTGCACCGCTTCGTCTTCCATTTCGAGCCGAAATCCGAACGCGGGCAGCGCCTCATGTACCTCTTTCACGGGGTCCATCACGACACGCCGCAGGACAAGACGCGCCTGCTGATGCCGCCCGCGGGCGCGCTGCCGATCATCCTCGTGCTGTGGCTCATGTTCAGCCTCGTGCTGCCCTATCCGTGGGCCGAGCCGTTCACCGGCTTCTTCATCATAGGCTACCTGATCTACGACTATATCCATTACGCCACGCATCACTTCCCGATGCGGCACCCGGCGCTGAAATTCCTCAAGCATTACCACATGCGCCACCACTTCACCGACGATGACGGGCGCTACGGGGTCAGCACGCCGTTCTGGGACTGGGTGTTCGGCACCGATCCGGCAAGGCAGCCGCGGACCGGCAAGCAGTAACCCGCGCCCGGTCTTTGGACGCGCCACATCCGCCGGGGCAGACATGCGATCATGGCCAAGTATTACATTCTGCCCAAACGCCTGATCGACCGTGCGCCCTGGATCGAAACGCCAGTCTGGGCGTTCGAGGCCGCGGTATTTTACCTGTGGCTGGGCGTGGTGCGCCTGTTGCCATTCCCGGTCGCCTCAGCGCTTTTCGCGCGGATCATGGGCGTCGCCGGCGCCCGGAACCGCAACAAGCGCCGGGTCGTGATGCGCAACCTCGAGATGGTGATGCCGCAGGCCACCGAAAGCGAGCGCGCGCAGGCCGCCCTCGGGATCTTTCGCACCACCGGGCGCGCCGCGGTCGAACTGTTCCTACTCGGGCGGATCTGGAAACGCCGGGCGCGGTACCTCGAATTCGATGTGAACCCCGACGTGCAGGCGGCCATGGCCGCGAAACAGCCGATCGTCTTCGCCACCGCCCACGCGGGGGCCTGGCAACTGACCCCTCTGATCGGGCTGGAATACGATATCTCGATCTCGGTGCTCTACGCGGCCGACCGCAATCCGTGGCTCAATCGCTTCTTCCTCGCGCGCCGGCGGGCTTTTGGCGGGCCGCTGGTGCCCTCGGTCGGCGGCGGGCGCGAGGTAATCCGCGAATTGGCGGCCGGGCGGTCGGTCGGGGCGGCGTTCGACACCCGCATCGACCAGGGCGAGATGGTGCCGTTCTTCGGCGTTCCCGCGCCGACCAACACCCTGCCGGGCATGCTGGCGCAGCGCGGCTACAACGTGGTGCCGACCCGGGCCGTGCGGCTGCCGGGATACCGTTACCGGATCGAGGTCATGGCGCCGCTTGTGCCGTCGGATCCGACAGCCTCGCGAGGGGCGCAGGCGCTTGATCTGACAGCCCAGCTCAACCGGATGTTCGAGGCGTGGATCCGCGAGGATCCGGGGCAATGGCTCTGCATGAAGCGGCGCTGGCCCAAGCATGCCGTCCCCGCTCAGCTCGCCGATGCCTGAGTCCGGCGCGCAGCCCCGGGTCTGGATCGTCGACGCCTACCGCGCCGGCGAGCAGACGCAGTTGCGTGCGCTGGCCGAGGGTCTGGGCTGGCCCTTCGAGATCAAGACGCTGTCCTATCGCAAATACGAGATGCGCACGACCCTGCTGCGGGGCCACGACTTGCGGGGGGTCGAGCTTGCGACCTCCGACGCGCTTGCGCCGCCCTGGCCCGATCTCGTGCTGTCGATGGGCATGCGCAACGAGCCGGTCTGCCGCTGGGTCCGTGAGCAATCCGGGGGCAGGACGAAACTGGTCTTTCTCGGGCGGCTGTGGTCGGATCCGTCGCATTTCGATCTGGTGATCACCACGCCGCAATACCGCGTGCCGGACCGGCCCAACGTGCTGCGCAACGCGCTGCCGCTGCATCCCGTGGGCCCCGCAAGGCTGGCCGAGGCGCGGGCGCTATGGGCGCCGCACCTCACGCATCTGCAAGGGCCGTTCATCACCGTGAATATCGGCGGGACAAGCGGCCCCTATGCCTTCGGGCGCCGCGCCGCCGACCGGCTGGTGCGCGACGCGGTGGCGCTGGCAAAAGCGCGGGGCGCGTCGTTGCTGGTCAGTTCCAGCGCGCGCACGCCGGATTGCGCAATCGACGCCTTCGCCGCGCAGGACGCGGTGCCGATGGCGCTGTATCGCTGGCGGCGTGGGGACGGTGACAATCCGTATCTCGGCTACCTCGCGATGGCCGACGAGGTGATCGTCACAGCCGACAGCATCTCGATGCTGTCCGAGGCCTACGCGACGGCCAAACCGGTGCACATGTTCGACACCGGCGCGGGCCGGCTGGGGATGCGCCACGACATGCACCTTGCGGCGGGCGAGACGGCCACGGCGCGCATGCAAGCGCGGCAGGACAGCGACCGGCCCGACATCGGCTCCGGTGCGCTGGCCTACCGCGCGCTGATGCGGTGGGGCTGGCGGCACCTGACCCGCGATATCAGCCAGATGCACCTGCGGCTGGTGCGGTCGGGCCGGATGGGCTGGCTTGGCGATCCGCCGCCCACCAGTGACGCGATCCCGCCCAGTGACCTGCAGCGGGCTGTCGCCCGCATCCGCGACCTGATGGGCGTTGACGGGGCTAGGCGGCGCTGAACTTGCCGCCCGGCTCGAGGCTGTGGATCACGTCCGCCGCGTCGGCCAGACCGCTGTTATGGGTGATCGCGAGGATGGTCAGCTGCTTTCGCAGGTCGCGCAGCGTGGCGATGATCGCGGCCTCCGTCGCGGGGTCGAGCGCGCTTGTCGCCTCGTCGAGGATCAGCAGCTTGGGGTCGTTGATCAGCGCCCGGGCGATGGCGATGCGCTGACGCTGCCCGCCCGACAGGCGCCCGCCGCGCTCGCCCACGCGGGTATGCAGGCCGTCGGGAAGGGTGCTGACGAAATCCCACGCGCCGGCCTTCTTCAGCGCCTCGACGACGCGCGCCTCGGAAATCTCGGGATCGCCGAGGCTGACATTGTAGAGGATGCTGTCATGCAGCAGGACCGTCTCTTGCGGGACGTAGCCCACCATGCGCCGCCACGCCTTGACGTCGATCCGGTCGAACGGCACGCCGTCGATGCGGATCTCGCCGCCATCGGGCCGGATCAGGCCGATCACGAGGTCGATGATCGTGGTCTTGCCCGATCCCGACGGCCCGTTGATCGTGCTGATCCGGTGTGCCGGTATTTCAAGATCGAGGCCGGTGAAGACCGGGTTTCCATCGTAGAGGAAATCGACCTTGCGCAAGGATATGCCGGTGTCGAGCGCCGGCATCAGGTGCCCGCCCATGTGTTCGGTCTGCGCTTCGGCCGCCTCGCTCGTCTGCTTGAGAGACCAGTAGGCGCTCTCGTTCTGGGCCAGTTTCTGGTATTGCTTCTGCACCTTGCCGAGGAAGTTGAACGCCCGCCCCAGCGTCACCGCGAGGATCAGCACCGTCGCAAAGTCGATGGAGAGCACGCCGAGGGCCAGGTAAACGCCGAAGGCGATCAGCGTTATGAACATCAGGTCCTGACCGGAATTGAGCGCTGCCCCGGCCAGTACCTGGCGGCGCAGCGCCTTGTTGAGGCGGTGCGTCTCGTTGTTCAGAAGCTCGTCGACCAGGTCCTCGCGCGCCATCGCCTTGAGCGGCTTGACCGATTGCAGCATGTCGGTGAGGTGCGACATCAGAGAGATCATCAGCTGCGTCTGCTTGCGCCCCGCCTTGCGCGTCATGCGCACCAGGAAATGCGACGCCCAGATGATGATGCCGCCGCCGATCAGGCTGAGCAGCGTGGCTTGCCAAGAGACCGCGACCGCCACAGCGCCATAGACCACCGCCTGGATGAAGAAGGTGATTGCTGTCGCGCCCTGCATGTAGGCCGTCGAGGCGCGCTGCGATTCAGTCGCCAGCGCGTTGCTGAGCCGGCCCGCGGGCTGGTGCAGGAAGAATGACCAGCGGCTGCGCATCATGTTGCGCAGCACTTCCAGCCGCAAGTCCGTGGCCACCTGCGCGGCGGTGTAGCCCACCTGGCGCTGTGCGATCAGCAGCAGGACCGCCTTCAGCGCGGCCGACACCACGATCAGCACCAAAAGCGCCCCCAGCGTGACCGGGATCCCCAGCCATTCGAGCACCCCCAGCACCGCCTGTTCAAGCTCTCCGGGGGGCTCTGGCACCGCCTCGGCCTCGCCGGAATTCATCGCGATCTTGAGCATCGGCAGCAGCGCCGACACGCCAAGCCCTTCGGCCAGCCCCGACAGGAACAGCGCGAGGATCATCAGGAAACTGGCCAGCGGGTAGGCACGAAAGAGATGAAGCATCAAACGCATGGGCGGATCTTCCTGGCACCGGGGGCGGGCGCGCGCAGGGCGCCGCTGCCGAGGGGTATCGCCTCTTGGCGCGACAAGGTCAAACCGGCACTGCGGCGCGTTACTTCGCGGCGTGCGCGCGTGCGAGGGTCAGGGTCTCGACTGGCCCGGATCGCATGCCGCCTGCCGCCAGGTATCGCGGCGTCAGGGATATCTCCCATCCGGTCCCGGTCGGCGTGACGCGGTACAGGTTGTAGGCCGCCGCCTCGTGACGCATCGACGAGGCCGAGGGCACCCCGATCACCGGGGCGGGGCCGTCGCGTGTCTGCAGCGTCTGGTGGTGGCTCTTGTGGCTGTGGCCGTGCAGCACCAGCTCGACCCCCTCGCGCGCGAGGATCTCTGTCACCTCGGCCGTGTCGCGCAGGCGTTTGCGGCGGGTCACGGTGCCGTCGAGGGGCGGATGATGGATCAGCACGACCCGGCACAGCCCCTTGCCCCGGCTGTCGCTTAGGATTTCCGCGAGACGCGTGCGCTGCGCCGGCCCCACCGCGCCGACGGCCTGTCCCGGCGGCGAGGGGATGGCGCTCGACATCCCGATCAGCGCCAGCGGGCCGCGCAGTCGCAGAGTCGGAAAAGCCTGCGCAACCGCCGCGCCGGTATCGTCGTCACCCTGCCAATACGGCCGCCATTGCGCCGCGCCGCTGTCCCACGCGCCACGCACGAGGGCCTCGTGATTGCCGGGGATCACCGTCACGCGCGCGGGGTCGCCAAGCGTCTCGAGCCACGCGCGCGCGCCGCGATATTCGATGTCGAGCCCGAGATTGGTAAGATCGCCTGTCACCGCAATCAGGTCCGGTTCGTGGTCCAGCAGGTCTGCCACCAGTTGGTCCAGCCGCGCCTTCAGGTGATCGCGGCTGCGCTTGGTGTGCCATGACAGCAGGCTCAATAGCCGCTTGTTGAACACCGAGAAGGGAGACACGACAGTTGGCAAGGGCAAGTGCACATCCGACAGATGCGCCAGCAGGATGCCCTGCCGCTGCGACGACACGGGGGGCGAGCGCCCTAGCCCGCGCTCGCCGCGTGGGGCCGGGTTGCGTCCGCGCCGCCAAGGGCCGTCTCGAACGCCGCCACGATGCGGTCGATCTGCTCGAAACTGTGTCCGGCGCTCAGGCTGCAGCGCAGCAGCGATTCACCGTCCGGCGCGGCGGGCGGCACAACGAGGTTCACGTAGATCCCGCTGTCGAGCAGTTCGTTCCAGGTCCGGGCAGCATCCTCGTGCGAGGGCACGCGCACCGCGATCACCGGGCTCGGCGGCGAGGCCAGCCTGTAGCCCAGACCGCTCAGGCCGGCATGCAGTCGTTCTGCGTTCGCCCAGAGTTGTTCTTTCAGTTCCGGGCGGTCGCGCACGGCGCGCAGGGCGGCATGGGCGGCGGCGATATTGGCCGGGCTCGACGATGCGCTGAAGATATAGGGGCGGCTGCCATAGCGCAGAAGCTGCATCTCGGGGTGGCGGCTGACGCAGAAGCCCCCCAGCGACGCGAGGCTCTTGGAGAACGTGCCGGTGATGAAATCCACCTGGTCGAGGATGCCCGCCTCTTCGCAGAGGCCGCGCCCGGTCTCGCCATAGATGCCGAAGGAATGCGCCTCGTCGACCATCAGCCACGCGCCGTATTCCTTGGCCACCGCGCAGATATCGGCAAGCGGCGCAGTATCGCCGAGCATGCTGTAAAGCCCTTCGGCGACGACCAGCGCGCCCTTGGCGTCGGGGCCCAGCCGCCGCAGCCGCTTGCGCAGGTCCTCGGCATCGTTGTGCTTGAAGGCGAAGAAATCGGCGCCGCTGATACGGCACCCGTCATAGATGCAGGCATGGCTGTGCGAGTCGAGCACGACCTTGTCGCCGGGCCGCAACAGCCCCATCAGCAGGCCGAGATTGGTCTGGTAGCCGGTGGAGAACAGCATCGCCGAGGGCACGCCGTAGAAATCGGCAAACTCGCGTTCCAGCGCGGCATGGCTGAAAAAACTGCCATTGGCCATGCGCGACCCGGTGGTGCCGCTGCCCTGCTCGGTCATTGCGGTGCAGGCGGCGTCGATCAGGTCCGGGTCGAAGGTCAGCCCGAGGTAATTGTTGGTGCCCACCAGAATCGTCGGCTTGCCGGCGATCATCGCCTCGGTCGGCGACAGGATCTTTTCCATCACCACGCGGCTGGGATCGGCGGCAAGGCTGCCAAGCGAGTCGCGGATATGCGCCAGTTCGGTGAAGCGGTCTGAAATGCTCATGACGTGCTTTCTACGAGGGGTTTGATCTGGTCGACAAGGTCCTGAACCGTGCTGACATTGGCCATCATGTTGAGCGGCAGGCTGATGTCGTACGCGTCCTCTACCTCGACGAGGATCTCCATCATGCTGACCGAATCGAGGCTGAGATCCGCCGACAGATCGGTCTGCGCGGTCAGCGTGCCGCTTTTGGTCGGAAACCGCTCGAGAAACCCGAGGAGGGTTTCGAGGATCTCCTGTTCGCGATTTCCGGGCTCAGATGACATTGGACGGGGTTTCCTCGATTTTGCGGTGTGGGCGGCCCAGGAGGGGCAGCAGACCGTCGTAAAGCTGGTGGGCCGGATGCCATCCGGTGGCATGGCTGATGGCAGTATTGTCGCACACCCAGTCGGGGTGTCGCAGTTCGTTGACCTTTCCGGGCGTCAGCATCGGCTGGTACCGCAAGATGCGCGACGCGACAAGGTTCAGCGATGCCACGCCGCGCAGCGCGGCCCCTGGGATGCGCACCCGCCAGCCGCGCCCGCGGCCTGCGACGCGCTCCACGGTTTCGGCGATCCCGGCCCAGTCATAGCCGCCGGCGTGGCCGTCATGCAGCTCGAAGGTACCTTGCGCGTCGCTTTCCAGGAGCGTGATCGCCGCCGTTGCGAGGTCGTCGACATGCAACAGCGACGCCCGTGCCCCGGGGGCGCCGGGCAAGGGCACAAGGCCGCGCGCCATGAGCCTGAAAAGCGGCAGCAATTCGCGGTCGCCGCGGCCGTAGATCGCGGGCGGGCGCAACACTGCGCAGGACAGCCCCGTGTCGTCTGCGACCGAGGCAAGCCGCGCCTCGCCGGCGTGCTTGCTGGCCGCGTAGGGCGAAAGCTGCGGCTCGCGCGCGGCCAGCGACGAGATCAGAACGACGCGCGGGGTGACACATGCCGTCCGGGCGATGCGCGCGACCCGGGCGACGGCGTCGGCGTTGACGGGCAGAAAGTCCGCTTCGGATCGCCCGCGCACGAGGCCCGCGACATGCACCACGCCCGCGCAGCCCTCCATCAGCCGCGTCAGTGCTGCCTCATCCGCGAGGCCGCCTGTGACGACCTCTAGATCCGGGTGACGGATCGCCAGCGGTGTGCGATGCACCAGTGCGCGCATCCGATGCCCCGCGGCCAGCAACTGCGCCACCAGCGCCTGTCCGACAAACCCCGCCGCCCCGGTGACCGCGACAGGTGGTGTCATGCACTGTAACGCATTGGTACGTCGTCGCGCGGGTCGCGTACATTCTGTACGTTTTCCGGCAGGTTTTGTACGCTCGATCCGTGCTTGCGGGCGAGATGATCGAGGCGGGCGCGCGCCCGCGCCAGCTTGCCCGACGAGGTGCGCGGCAAGGTGCGCGTCGGCACGAGTTCGACGTGGCAGTCGATGCCGAATTCCGACCGGACCATCGCGGTGATGGTCTTGACGAGGCCGGCGCGCTTGATCTCGTTGCGCTCGCGGCATTGCACGACCAGCACCGCGGTTTCCTTGTGGGTGTCCTTCGCGGGCACCGAGAACGCGGCGACGTCATTGTAATGCACGCCGGGCTGGGTCTTGGCGACGTATTCCAGGTCCTGCGGCCAGATGTTGCGGCCGTGGATGATCATCATGTCCTTCTTGCGCCCGGTGACGAACAGGTGCCCGTCCACGAGGTAGCCGATATCGCCGGTGTCGAGCCAGCCATCGTCGCTGAGCGTTTCGCGGGTGGTTTCCGCGTCGTTGAAATAGGCGCTCATCACGCTGGGGCCGCGCAGGTGGATGACGCCGGCCTGACGGTCGGACAGCGGGCGGCCGCTCTCGTCGCGGATCGACACCTCGAAGCTCGGCAGAAGCTTGCCGCAATCGACATAGCGCGTCACGTGACGGTCTTCGCGGCGCGCGGCCTCGGGATCGACGGCTTTTGCGAAGCCCGCGCTCTGCATCTGCTCGGAATCCACGTGATCGACGACCAGCGGCGTGTCCAGCGGCGCGAAGCTGATCGCCAGCGAACATTCGGCCATGCCGTAGCATGGCAGGAACGCGTCGGGGCTGAAGCCAGCGGGGGCCAGCGCCTCGGCGAAGCGGTCCAGAGGTTCGGGGCTGATCATCTCGGCGCCGACGCAGGCGACGCGCAGCGCGCTGAGGTCCAGTTTCTCGGCGTCATGCGGGCGCACCCGCATCACCGACAGCTCGTAGGCGAAGGGCGGGGCCGAGGTGATGGTCGTGCTGTTGTTCGACATCATCTCGAGCCATTTGCGCGGGCGCATGGCGAAATCATGGGTGCCGAGAAAATCGACCGAACGCTGCGTGGCCATCGGCATGATGATGAACGCCACCAGACCCATGTCGTGAAAGAACGGCAGCCACGACCCGAAGCGGTCCTCATTCGTCAGCTTGAGCCCGTTGATCGCCATGTCGCGGACATTGGCCAGAACGGTCTTCTGGTCGATGACGACGCCGCGCGGGAAGCGCGTGCTGCCCGAGGTATACTGGATATAGGCAGTGCTGTCGGGGGTGACCCCGGGCAGCGTTGCCGGGCTTGGATCGAGCCGGTCGAAATCCTCGGGCGCACCGACGAGCGCCAGGTCGAGATCGGTCGTGGCCTCTTTCAGGAAATCCAGCCATTCGACCGGCGCCATCGCCGCGGAGGCCTCGCAATTCTGCAGAAGCTGGCGCAGCTGCGCGACATAGGTCGCGTGGCCGCCGATATGGACCGCGGCCGGCAGTGGCACGGGAACGAGGCCGGCATATTGGCACGCCCAGAAGAAGCGCACGAAATGCGGCGATGTCTCGGCCACCAATGCGACGCGGCCGCCCGGCGCGATGCCGAGACCCACCAGGCGGTGCGCCAGCTCGATCGCCTGCTCGCGAAGGTCGCGGTAGGAGGTCGTCGAATAAAGCGCGCCGCGCGCGTCGAAGAAATTCACCCCCGTCTCGCCCTCGGCCGCATAGTCGAGTGCGTCGCAAAGAGTTGAAAAGTCTGCCTTCCGCAAGGCGACATGGTGCGAACTGCTCGTCGCGTTCATGGGGATTTTCCTTGTTTAGGTTCCGAATTCATTCGGTTGTTTTATCGATCTGCATGTAGCATTTTCCGACAGTTATAGATACATGCGGCGGTTTTGTGTCAAGGTAGCGGCCCCCGCCCGTCGGGCCGTGTTGCTGCAATGACGCGCCGTTTTCCGGTGTCCTGATGCTGCGGTGCGGCGTGGTTTTGGCCGGCTGCGCGTGGCCGGGAATGAGGTTGGTCGCGCGGTGGTGCGGCGTCCGGTGCAACGGTGACATCGACACTGCCCGACCCTCGCCTCCGACGACGAAAGCGCCCCTTGGGCACCGTGCCTGCACCCGCGCGTGTCGAGGGATTAACGGCTGCGTATCCGGGCCGTTTCGGTCTGGATCGCATCATGAATGAATTTAAAATCAATGCCTTGTGGGTGGATGGTTTCGGGTTAAATGATGACGCTTTCTTCGCCTGGCCTTTCCCGCGTCTGCCTGCGCGTCTGTTGCTGATCCCGCAACGTTGCCCCGCGACGGCAGGGGCCGCCGCGCCCTGCGCGGCCGTTTCGGGACCGTCGCCGCGACGCGGATCGGGGCGGGGTGCAGCCGCACGAAACCGCGGTCCGCGAGGCGCCCGAAAGCGCCCTCGAAGACCCCGTACGGCCATCGGCGGCATCCTGCACTCGCTGTCACGAAACGTTTCCAAGCCGTAACACCAAGGGTGACGTCCGACCCTGTCGACGCCCGCCGGGCCGGCGCGCGGTATGGTTTACTTTCGTTAAACCTTTGGGGGTCTGATGGCCATCAAGCGGTCATGAGGCCCACACCGATACGGGATCAAGGAGAGCGAGGCGATGATACTGGATTTTCTCCGGCAAAGTGGCGCAGCACAGGGGAGCGCGGCGGCGCCGTCCATCCCCGAACAGAAGGCGAGCGCCACCGGCCGTGTCATGGCTTGGGGCAGCGCGGGCCGTGTGGCCTGGAGCCCGCGCGACACTGTCAGCCTTGCGCGCACCGGTTTCGCCGGCAACCCTGTAGGCTTTCGCTGCGTCAAGATGATCGCCGAGGCCGCGGCGGCGCTGCCGCTGGTACTGCAGGATTCTGCGCAGCGCTTCAGCGTGCATCCCGTCCTCGATCTTATCCGGACACCCAACCCGGCGCAGGGCCGCGCCGAGCTGTTCGAGGCGCTTTACGGCCAGCTTCTGCTGACCGGCAATGCCTACGTCGAGGCCGTGGGTGCCGGCGCGGGCGTCCCGGTGGAGCTGCACGTGCTGCGCTCTGACCGGATGAGCGTGGTGCCGGGCGCGGATGGCTGGCCGGTGGCCTATGACTATGCCGTCGCGGGGCGCAAGCACCGCTTCGACGTGGCCGAGGGCGTGCCGTGCATCTGCCATATCAAGAGCTTTCACCCGCAGGACGATCATTACGGCCTGTCGCCGCTGCAGGCGGCCGCGCAGGCGGTGGACGTGCACAATTCCGCGAGCCGCTGGTCGAAGGCGCTTCTGGACAATGCAGCCAGGCCCTCGGGTGCGATCGTCTACAAGGGCGCCGAGGGGCAGGGTGCGCTGACCACCGACCAGTATGACCGGCTGGTGGGCGAGATGGAGGCGCATCACCAGGGCGCGCGCAATGCCGGCCGGCCGATGCTGCTGGAAGGCGGGCTCGACTGGAAACCGATGGGGTTCAGCCCGTCGGACATGGAATTCCAGAAGACCAAGGAAAGTGCGGCGCGCGAAATCGCGCTCGCCTTCGGGGTGCCGCCGATGCTGCTGGGGATCCCCGGCGATGCGACCTTCGCCAATTACCAGGAGGCCAACCGCGCGTTCTACCGGCTGACGGTGCTGCCGCTGGCGCTGCGCGTCAGTGCAGCCGTGGCGGCGTGGCTGGCGCGGATGAGCGGCGAGGCGTTCGAGCTGCATCCCGACCTCGACCAGGTGCCGGCGCTGGCCGCCGAGCGCGACGCGCAATGGAGCCGCGTGGCCGGGGCTGATTTCCTGACACCGGCCGAGAAGCGCGACCTGCTGGGGCTGCCGGCGCTGCCCGAGGCGGATCTGGATGGCTGAGCAGGGCCCGCCGCCGCGCTACGGGTTCGAGCCCTTCGATTGCGCGCCTGCCCTGAGGCTCGAGGCGCATGAGCGGGTCTCGGAGCTGCAGATCAAGGCGACGCAGGAGCGGCTCGACCGGCTGGAAGCGGCGATCGAGCGATTGGAGCGGCGGTTGTGGCTGGCGGTCTACGGCGTGGTCGCGGCGATCCTGGTGCAGGCGTTTCAGCCGATCCTGGCAGCGCTGCCCTGAGATGGAAACGGAAAGGACAAGGCGTATGGAAATTGACACGGGACTGGAGCGCAAGTTCGCGCGGCTGGACGGCGCGGCGCTGAGCGTGAGCGAGGCGGGCCGGATCGAGGGCTATGCCAGCCTGTTCGATGCCCCCGACCAGGGCGGCGACGTGGTGGCCAAGGGCGCCTATGCCGCGAGCCTCAAGCGGCTGGCGGCCGAGGATCGCCGCGTCAAGATGCTGTGGCAGCACGACCCGGCGCAGCCCATCGGCATCTGGGACCAGGTGCGCGAGGATGCGCGTGGGCTCTATGTGACGGGGCGTCTGCTCGAAACCGTGGGGCGCGCCCGCGAAGCCTCGGCGCTGATCGCCGCGGGCGCCATCGACGGCCTCAGCATCGGCTACCGGACGCTGCGGGCGACGAAAAACGACAAGGGCCAGAGGCTCTTGCAGGAACTGGAGCTTTGGGAAGTGTCGCTGGTGACCTTCCCGATGCTGCCCAGTGCGCGGGTGGCCGCGAAGGGCGACAGCCCCGAGGCGGACGCTTTGCGCGAATTGGCGGCGGTCTTTGACGCCGCCCGCCGGGAGATAGCGCGGATGTAGCCCGCGCGACCAGACCAACCTGAAGGATGACCAAGATGACAACCCAAGCGCAGGCTCGGGCCGGGGAAGATCTGTCTCCGGCGGCAGAAATGAAAACCGCCGTGACGGGCTTCATGAACGAATTGAAGGACTTTCAGTCCGGGATCGACCGCAGGCTTCAACAGCAGGAAGAGAAGATGACCATGTTTGAACGCAAGACAATCGCCATGGCGCGCCCGCATCTGGCGGCCGCCGCGGACATCCACGCCCCGCACCGCAAGGCGTTCGACGCGTATTTGCGCGGCGGCGACGATGACGGGCTGCGCGGCCTGGAACTTGAGGGCAAGGCGCTCAACACCGCGGTGGCCGGCGATGGCGGCTACCTCGTGGATCCGCAGACCTCGGAGATGATCCACTCGGTCCTGAGCTCGACCGCCTCGATCCGCGCGGTGGCCAATGTGGTCGCAGTCGAGGCGACCAGTTTCGACGTGCTCGTCGATCACGCCGATGTCGGCCATGGCTGGGCCACCGAGACCGGCACGGTGACAGAGACCGATACACCCGTGATCGACCGCATCAGCATCCCGCTGCACGAGCTGAGCGCGCTGCCCAAGGCGTCTCAGCGTCTGCTGGACGACAGCGCGTTCGACGTCGAGGCGTGGCTTGCCGGCCGCATCGCCGACAAGTTCGCCCGTGCCGAGGCCGCGGCCTTTGTCGCCGGCGACGGCGTGGACAAGCCGCGCGGCTTTCTGGACCATCCGACGGTCGACAACGATGTCTGGACCTGGGGCAATATCGGCTACATCCCCACCGGCGCCAACGGCGACATCCCCGGTCCCGATCCGATCATCGACACGGTCTACGCGCTGGGCGCGCAGTACCGCGCCAATGCGACCTTCGTGATGAACTCGAAGACTGCCGGAACGATCCGCAAGATGAAGGATGCCGATGGCCGGTTCCTGTGGTCCGATGGTCTGGCGGCGGGCGAGCCGGCGCGTCTGCTGGGCTACCGCGTGCTGATCGCCGAGGACATGCCCGATATCGCCAGCGGGTCCGATGCCATCGCTTTCGGCGATTTCGGCGCGGGCTACACGGTGGCCGAGCGTCCCGATCTGCGGGTGCTGCGCGATCCCTACAGCGCCAAGCCGCATGTCCTGTTCTACGCGACCAAGCGGGTCGGCGGCGACGTGTCGGATTTCAAGGCGATCAAGCTGGTGCGGTTCGCCGTCGCGTAAGCGCCGGTGAGAGGGGCGGGGGTGTTTGGCCCTCGTCCCGGGGCGCGCGTGCAGCCCGCGAGAGGCGTTGTTCAGTCATCCCCCTCCGTCCGTGCAACGCCGGGTGGCGCGCGCCTCGACCACCGGAGGGGTCCGGGAGATTTGGAGAAGGTCCATGATGTTGATGGAAGAAACCGCGGTGCCCCTGGCCGCGCTGCCGCTGGCGGAATTCAAGGCGCATCTGCGGCTGGGGACGGGGTTTTCGGATGGCGACATCCAGGACCCGGTGCTGGAGAGTTTCCTGCGCGCCGCCCTTGCCGCGATCGAGGGGCGGACAGGAAAGGTCGTGCTGGAGCGCGATTTTTCCTGGGTGCTGAGTCGCTGGCGCGACGCCGAGGGCCAGGCGCTGCCGGTCGCGCCGGTGACCGAGATCCTCGCCCTGATCCTGCGCGACCGCAATGACGAGACCGAGATCGTCCCGCCCGCGCACTACCGTCTGGAGCGTGACGCGCATCGGCCCGTGCTGCGCCCGGCGGGCACCTTCCTGCCGTCGATCGCCTCGGGCGGCGTGGCAGAGATCGTGTTCCGCGCAGGATACGGCCCGGTATGGGGTGACGTGCCGCCGGACCTTGCGCAGGCGGTGCTGATGCTGGCGGCGCATTACTACGAGTACCGTCACGAGATGGGGCTGAGCGGCGGCTGCATGCCGTTCGGCGTCTCCAGCCTGATCGAGCGCTACCGGACGGTGCGGCTGCTCGGCGGGGGGGCGCGCTGATGGCGGCCCCGAGGCTCAACCGGCCGCTGGTGCTGGAGATCGCACAGCGCAGCCCCGACGGGGCCGGCGGGTTCACCGAGACATGGCTCGCGCGTGGCACGCTCTGGGCCGAGGTCGCGGCGCGCACCGGGCGCGAGACCGAAGCCGTGGCCCTCAGCGTCGGCCGCGCCGCGTTCCGGATCACCGTGCGCGCCGCCCCGCAGGGCAGCCCGCGCCGCCCGCAGGCCGGCCAGCGCCTGCGCGACGGGACGCGGATCTTTCGGATCCTGTCGGTGACCGAACAGGATCCGGCCGCGCGCTTCCTGACCTGCTGGGCCGAAGAAGAGGTGGTGACATGACCTACACCGTGGCCGCGAGCCTGCAAGAGGCGGTCTTCACGCGCCTGACATCGGACGTGGCGCTTGGCGCGCTGGTCGGGGCTGCGATCTTCGACGCGCTGCCCGGCGGGGCCGTGCCGCCGCTTTACGTCACGCTTGGTCCCGAAGAGGTGCGCGCGCGTGGCGACGGCAGCGCGGGCGGTGCCTGGCATCGCCTGACCGTGACCGTGGTCAGCGACGGGGCCGGGTTCCTGGAGGCCAAGCGCGTGGCCGCCGCGGTGAGCGATGCGCTGGACGGTGCGCAGATGAGCCTTGGCCACGGCAGCCTTGTGGGCGTGCAGTTCTGGCGTGCCCGCGCCCGACGCGAGACCGGCGGCGACCGTCGCCGGATCGACCTGATCTTTCGTGCGCGCGTCGATGACGGCGCCTAATCCCGACTTCATGGAGTGAGAGCAATGGCAGTGCAGAACGGCAAGGACCTGTTGATCAAGATCGATCTCAACGGCACCGGCAATTTCGAGACGGTGGCGGGGCTGCGCGCCACGCGCGTCAGCTTCAACGCCGAAAGCGTGGATGTCACAAGCCTTGATTCCGCCGGGGGCTGGCGCGAGTTGCTGGCCGGCGCGGGTGTCAAATCCGCCAATATCAGCGGATCCGGAATCTTTCGCGACGCGGCGAGCGACGCGCGCGCGCGGCAGATATTCTTTGACGGCGAGATGCCGGATTTCCAGGTGATTATCCCTGATTTCGGCACCATCGAGGGGCCGTTCCATGTCAGCGCGATCGAATATGGCGGCACGCATGACGGCGAGGCGACCTACGAGTTGTCGCTCGCCTCGGCCGGGCGCCTGATCTTCACGGCGCTGTGACCGGAATGGCCAATCCCTATGCAGGCGAGGTGGCGCTGGTGATCGACGGCGAGCGGCACGTGATGCGGCTGACCCTCGGGGCGCTCGCCGAGCTCGAGGCGACGCTGTCGCAGGGATCGCTGGTCGACCTGGTGGCGCGGTTCGAGGAGGGCGCGTTTTCCACCCGAGACGTGCTGGCGCTGATCGTGGCCGGGCTGCGCGGCGGGGGCTGGCGGGGCACGGCGGGGGATCTGCTGAGCGCCGAGATCGAGGGCGGACCGGTGGCGGCGGCCCGCGCCGCCGCCGAGGTGCTGGCACGGGCCTTTGCCCTGCCCGAGGCGGGCGCATGAGCGACCGCTTCGACTGGCCCGCATTGCTGCGCGCGGGGCTACAGGGCCTCGGGCTGAAACCGGCCGAGTTCTGGGCGCTGACCCCGGTGGAGCTGCGCCTGATGCTGGGCGAGCGCGAGGGCGTGCGGCCGATGGCCCGTGACGGGCTGGAGGCGCTGTTGCGCGCCTTTCCCGACGAACACGGCCCGACGAACATGGAGAGATGAGCGATGGAAGACCTGGAACGCGCCGACGAGCTTGAGGCGCAGATCACCGCACTGGATGACGCCATGGGGCAGGCCACCGGCATGGCCGCGGCCTTCAACGCCGAACTTGGCCGGGTGCGCGGCGGCTTCGCCACGGCCGGGCAGGACGTGCGCAGCCTCGAGCGCGGTCTGAGCCGCGGGCTGCGATCGGCGCTGCGCGGCGCGGTCGTCGAGGGCGACAGCCTGTCCGACAGCCTGCGGCGGATGGCGACGATCATGGTCAACTCGGCGTTCAACGACGCGACGCGCCCCGTGACCGATCAGCTTGGCGGGCTGATCTCGCAGGGGGTCGGTGGCCTTGTGCAGGGGCTGTTTCCCTTCGCCAAGGGCGCGCCGTTCTCGCAAGGCCGCGTTCAGCCCTTCGCCAATGGCGGCGTCGTCAGTGGCCCGGTCACGTTCCCGATGCGCGGCGGTACCGGCCTGATGGGCGAGGCCGGCCCCGAAGCGATCATGCCGCTCAGCCGCGGCCCGGACGGGCGGCTCGGGGTGCGCTCGCAGGGCGGTGGCGGTGTCAGCGTCGTGATGAATGTCAGCACCCCGGATGTCGAGGGCTTTCGCCGCAGCCAGGGCCAGATCGCCGCACAGCTCGGCCGCGTCATCGGACGCGGCGGGCGCAACCGCTGAAAGGAGCCCGGGACATGGGATTTCACGAGGTCAGATTTCCGGCGAGCCTGAGCTTCGGCTCGCTCGGCGGGCCGGAGCGGCTGACGGATATCGTCACGCTCGCCAACTGGTTCGAGGAGCGCAACACGCCCTGGTCGCAGGCGCGGCGGCGCTACGATGCGGGCGTCGCCCTGCGCAGTCTCGACGATATCGAGGCGCTGATCGCCTTCTTCGAGGCGCGGCGCGGCCAGCTTTACGGGTTCCGCTGGAAAGACTGGACCGATTACAAGTCGGGCCGCGCCAAGGCCGACCCCGATTACCGCGACCAGGACATCGCCGTTGGCGACGACGCCACGCTGAGCTTTCAACTGGTCAAGACGTACCGGTCGGGCGAGCAGGTGGCGGTGCGTCCCGTCGTGAAGCCCGTGCGCGGTACGGTGCGGGTCGGGCTGTCGAATGTCGAGATGCAAGAGGGCGTGCATTACAAGGTCGACGAGACCACCGGCCTCGTGACCTTCGTCGAGCCGCCGAACCGGGGTGTGGAGATCACCGCCGGGTACGAGTTCGACGTGCCGGTGCGCTTCGATACCGACCGCATCCAGACCAGCCTCGCCAGTTTCCAGGCCGGCGAGGTGCCCAACGTGCCGGTCGTGGAGATCCGGATATGAGCGGCCTGCTGACGCATCTGGAAACCGGCGCGACCACCACATGCCGGGCCTGGTCGCTGACCCGGCGCGACGGCGTGGTAATGGGGTTCACCGATCATGACCGGCTGTTGCGCTTCGACGGTGTCGATTTTCGCCCCGATACAGGTTTGACGGCGCTTGCCCTGCAGCAGACGACCGGTCTGTCGGTGGACAATACCGAGGCCCTCGGCGCGCTTTGCGACGCCGCGATCACCGAGGAGGATATCGAGGCGGGCCGCTATGACGGGGCGCAGCTGTGCGCCTGGCTGGTGAACTGGCAGGACGTGGACGCGCGCACGGTGCTTTTTCGCGGCACCATCGGCGAGTTGCGGCGGGCCGGTGGCGCGTTCGAGGCAGAACTGCGCGGGCTGACCGACGCACTCAACGTGCCGCTTGGCCGGGTCTACCAGAAGGCGTGCAGCGCGGTCCTGGGCGACCGCGCCTGCTCCTTCGATCTCGATACGCCGGGGTATGTGTCCGAGCGTGCGGCCGAGGAAGTCGTGGAGAACCGCGTCTTTCGGTTCGCCGAGATGGGCGGTTTTGCCGAGGACTGGTTTCGCAACGGCGTGGTCCGGGTGCAAGACGGGGCCGCCTCCGGGCTGGTCGGCCTGATCAAACGCGACCGTATGGATGGCGCGGGCCGGGTGATCGAGCTGTGGCATCCGCTGGGGGCAACGGTCGCGCCCGGCGATAGGCTGCGGATCCAGGCGGGCTGCGACAAGCGGATGGCGACCTGCCAGTTCAAGTTCGACAATCTGGCAAACTTCCAAGGATTTCCCGATATCCCGGGCGATGACTGGACGATCACTGATCCCACGAAATCGCAACGTCTCGATGGCGGGAGCCGCCGGCGATGAGCGCGCAGGGCGACCGCATCGTGACGGCGGCGCGGGGCTGGATCGGCACGCCTTATCGGCATCAGGCGGCCTGCCGGGGCGCAGGCTGCGATTGTCTGGGCCTTGTCCGCGGGGTCTGGCGCGAGGTCAGGGGGTCCGAGCCCGAGCGCCCGCCCGCCTATTCGATGGACTGGGCGGAACCCGCCCGGCAAGAGGTCCTGTGGAAGGCCGCGGCGCGGCATCTGGTCGGAAAGCCTGTGACTGACGAGGCGCGAGGCGACGTGATCCTGTTTCGGATGCGCGCGGGCTCGGTCGCCAAGCACCTGGGCATCGTGTCGGCCGCCGGCGAAGAGCCTACCTTCATTCACGCTTATTCGGGCCACGGCGTTGTCGAATGCGCGCTGAGCGCGCCCTGGCGGCGGCGCATCGTGGCGCGGTTCGCATTTCCCGAGGAGAGCTAAGTCATGGCAACCATTCTGTTATCGGCCGCAGGTGCCGCGGTCGGCGGGGCCGTGGGCGGCTCTGTCCTGGGCCTCTCGTCGGTGGTGATCGGACGCTTTGCCGGCGCCGTCATCGGCCGGTCGATCGACCAGCGCCTGCTGGGGCAGGGGTCCGAAGTGGTCGAGACCGGCCGCGTCAGCCGCCTGCGATTGACTGGCGCGGGCGAGGGCGACGCGATCCTGCAGGTCTACGGGCGCATGCGCGTCGGCGGCCAGGTGATCTGGGCCTCGGAATTCCGCGAGCGGGTGACCGTCACCGAAGGCCGCGGCGGCGGCAAGGGCAGCCCGCGCCCGGCGACACCCGACACGCGGCGGATCAGTTATTCGATCAGCCTCGCGCTTGCGCTTTGCGAGGGCGAGATCACACGCGTGGCGCGGGTCTGGGCGGATGGCACCGAGGTATCGCTTTCGGGGTTGGGCATCCGGGTCTATCCCGGCACGCGGGATCAGTTGCCTGATCCCCTGATCGAGGCCGTCGAGGGGGCGGGAAACGTACCTGCCTATCGTGGCACTGCCTATGTGGTGATCGAGGATCTCGACATCTCGCGCTTTGGAAATCGCGTGCCGCAGTTCAGTTTCGAGGTCTGCCGCCCGTCCCAGGACGATATCCCCGGGGCCGATCTCGATCCGGTTCGCGGCGTACGGGGAGTGGCGATGCTGCCGGGCAGCGGCGAATACGTGTTGGCCACCACGCCGGTCACCATGGATTTCGGCTTTGGCTCTAGCGGCATCTCCAATATCAACACGCCGTCGGAGCAGCCGGATTTCGTCACCTCGCTGGAGGCGCTGACGCAGGAATTGCCCGAATGCCGCGCGACCTCTCTGATCGTCGGCTGGTTCGGGACGGACCTGCGCTGTGCCGACTGCCGCATTCACCCGCGAGTCGAGCAAAAGCGGTTCGATGCCGGCAACATGCCATGGCAGGTCGCCGGTATTTCCCGCGCGCAGGCGGGCGAGGTTCCCAAGGATGCCGAGGGCCGCGAAGTCTATGGCGGCACGCCCGCCGATCAGGCGGTGATCGAGGCTATCCTCGCGCTTCAGGCGGCGGGGCAGGACGTGCTTTACTACCCGTTCATCCTGATGGAGCAGATGCAGGGCAATGACCTGCCCGATCCCTGGAGCGATGCGGCCGATCAGGCCGTTCTCCCGTGGCGCGGGCGCATCACGACCTCGAAGGCGCCGGAACAGCCGGGCAGCCCAGACGGCACGGCGGCGGCCGAGGCCGAGGTCGCGGCCTTCTTCGGCACCGCGAAGGCGTCGGATTTCACCGTCACGCCGATCGCCACGCAGCCCGTGGACCAGCCCGGCACGGGCGCGCTGGACCTGCTGAGTTTCGGCGGCTCGATCAAGCAGAGCCCGGTGGCCTATGACGGCCCGGACGAGTGGTCCTATCGCCGTTTCATCCTGCATCAGGCGGCGCTGTGTGCCGCCGTGGGCGGGGTCGAGGCGTTCTGCATCGGGTCTGAGATGCGCGGTCTCACGCAGATCCGCGGCGCGGGCAACAGCTTTCCGGCGGTCGCGCAGATGATCGACCTCGCGGCAGAGGTGCGCACGATCCTCGGCCTGGACGTCAAGATCAGCTATGCCGCTGACTGGTCGGAATATTTCGGCTATCAGCCCGGCGGCGGCGACCGGTTCTTTCACCTCGATCCGCTCTGGGCGGATGCGAATATCGATTTCATCGGGATCGACAATTACATGCCGCTGAGCGACTGGCGCGACGGGAATGACCATCTCGATTCGGGCCGGGCGCCGTCGATCCACGATCTGGGTTACCTGCAATCCAACATCGAGGGTGGCGAGGGCTATGACTGGTTCTATCCAACGGCGCAGGCGCGCGCGGCGCAACGCCGCGTGCCGATCACCGACGGGGCGCATGGCGAGCCGTGGGTCTTTCGCTACAAGGATCTGCGAAACTGGTGGCGGAACGCGCATTTCGAGCGGGTGGACGGCATGCGGCGCGCCGAGCCGACGGCGTGGGTGCCGCAATCCAAGCCGATCCGCTTTACCGAGTACGGCTGTGCGGCGGTCGACAAGGGCACCAACCAGCCCAACAAGTTCGTCGATCCGAAATCCTCGGAATCCAGCCTGCCGCATTTCTCGACCGGTCAGCGCGACCCGCTGATCCAGATGCAGTATCTGCGTGCCATGGCAGACTATTGGGGCGATCCCGCGCGCAATCCGATGTCGCAGGAATACGCGGGGCGGATGATCGACATGGATCATGCCTATGTCTGGGCGTGGGATGCGCGGCCCTATCCGTATTTTCCGGCCAACACCACGCTCTGGTCGGATGGCGAGAATTACGCGCGCGGGCACTGGATCACCGGCCGCGTGAGCGGGCGCCGGCTGGCCGACGTGATCGCCGAGATCTCTGGGCGCGCCGACTTGCACGACCTCGATACAGATGGCGCGCCGGGTTTCGTGCGCGGCTACCTCGTGGACCGGGTTGGCGAGGCGCGCGCCGCCCTGCAGCCGCTAATGCTGGCGCAGGGCGTGGACGCGATCGAGCGTTCGGGCGTCTTGCAATTCCGGCGCCGCGACGGGCAGGCGGATCAGGCGCTCGATCTGGCGACAGTGGTGCGCGACCCGGAACTGGGCGGCGTGATCGAACAGGCGCGCGGCTCGGACCTGGAGCTTGCGGGCCGCGTGCGGTTGCGGTTTCTCGAGGCCGACGGCGATTTCGAGGCGATCTCCGAAGAGGCGATCCTGCCTGACGAGGCAACGCATGCGGTCGCCATGTCCGAGATGCCGCTGGCGCTGACCCGGGCGGAGGGGCGGCAGCTTGTCGAACGCTGGCTGTCGGAGGCACGCGTCGCCGTCAACACCCTGCGCCTGACGCTGCCGCCGTCGCGGCTGGACATCGGCGCAGGCGATGTGATCGAACTGCCAAGGGATGCGGGCGGCGCGCGGTTCCGCATCGACCGCGTCGAGCAGATGGGCAACGCGCAGCGCGTCGATGCGGTGCGGATCGATCCCGAAAGCTATCGCCCGATCCTCGTGGAGGAGGCGCCCGCTCGGCTGCGTCCCTTCGTGGCGCCGGGTCCGGTGACGCCGCTTTTCCTCGATCTGCCGCTGATGAGCGGTGACGAGGTGCCGCACGCGCCGCATGTCGCGATCACCGCCGATCCCTGGCCGGGGACCGCGGCGATCTACTCCTCGGACGAGGATGCCGACTACCGGCTGAACACGCTGATCGCCGCGCGCAGCACGGTGGGGCTGACCGAGACGCCGCTTTTCCCTGCCCGCAGCGGTCTGGTGGATCGCGGCGACGGGCTGTTCGTGAAGATGCGATTTGGTACGCTGGAAAGCGTGAGCGAGGCCGCATTGCTGGGCGGCGCCAACCTGTGCGCGATCGGTGACGGCACACCCGGCGGGTGGGAGCTTTTTCAGTTCCGCGAGGCAGAGCTGGTGGCCCCCGACACCTACATCCTGCGCCACCGCTTGCGCGGTCAGTTGGGCACCGAGCACGCGGGGGCCACGGCATGGCCGGCCGGATCGATCCTCGTGCGTCTGGATGGCCTGCCGCAGCAGATCGAGCTCTCAGAGGCGCAGCGCGGTCAGGCGAGGCATTACCGGATCGGTCCGGGTGGCCGCGCCGTCGACGACCCTTCTTACCGCCACGCGGTGATCGCCTTCGAGGGTCTCGGACTGCGCCCCTATGCGCCGGTACATCTGCGCCTGGTAGAGACCGGCGGGGATCTGCGGATCACCTGGATCCGGCGCACGCGGATCGGCGGTGATCGCTGGGACACGCCCGAGGTACCGCTTGGCGAGGAACGCGAGAGCTATCTGGTGCGCGTAAGGCGCGGCGCGCAGGTGCTGCGCGAGGTGCTCGTCGACAGCCAAGGCTGGATCTATCCCGCCGCCGCGCGCGCCGCCGACGGGGCGGATGCGGGGAAGCGGATCGAGGTCGCGCAGATCTCGGCCGCGTTCGGGCCGGGCGTTTTCGCCGGGCGGGACCTGTAGGCTTCGTCGAAATCCGGGCCTGCCTGTTAGAAATGTAAAACGCCGTCCGGGGCTTGGTCCCGGACGGCGTTTCCCGTTCTCGATCGGAAGTATGCTCAGGCGGCGAGCGCACCCTTTGCCTGATCAACGATGGCCTCGAAGGCGGCGGGCTCTTGTACGGCCAGATCGGCCAGAACCTTGCGATCGACCTCGACCCCGGCCAGCGACAGACCATTGATGAAGCGCGAGTAGGTCAGCGTTTCATCATGTGCCCGCACGGCTGCGTTGATCCGCTGGATCCACAGGGCGCGGAAATTGCGCTTGCGGTTCTTGCGGTCGCGGGTGGCGTACTGGTTGGCCTTGTCGACGGCCTGCGCGGCCACCTTGAAGGTGTTCTTGCGGCGGCCGTAATAGCCTTTGGCGGCCGTCGTGACTTTCTTGTGCCGGGCGTGGGTGACCACACCCCCTTTGACGCGTGACATGTCTCAACTCCTCCCTGGGCTTAGCGTGCGTAGGGCATCATCGGCTTGATGATACCTTCGTCGGCTTTGCTGAGCGTGCTGGTGCCACGCGCGTTACGGATGAATTTGTTGGTGCGCTTGATCATGCCGTGCTGCTTGCCCGCCTGGGCCGCCACCACGCGGCCCGAGGCCGTCATCTTGAACCGCTTCTTGCAGCTCGACTTGGTCTTCATCTTGGGCATTTCCGGCTCCTTCATGGTCGGTTGGATCGCGGGCCTCGGCATGCCACATCGGGCCGGACCTGCGGAGATTGAGCACGCCTTATACGTCCTGCGCGGCGCGCATGCAAGGGGGCTGGGGCAATTGCGGGCCCGTCAGGTGATGTACCGGGCCATGACCGGGATCAGCACCCCCGGCACGTCCCAAAGGTTGTAGCCACCCGGCTTGATACTGACGGCCCAGACGATCAGCCTACCCGCACATATCGGCACGAATTACGCTGCCCGCGCTTGGCGCGCGTCCGAGAAGCCCGCCAGCAGTGACGGAACCGAGATCGCTGCCAGCACCGTTCCGATTGTCAGGGCGAGATCCGCGTCCATCGCATGCCCCGGATTGTTGCACTATCCAAGCATTACCCCGGATCGGTCGCGTAGATCAAACTTTCCTTGCAGGGGGCGACGCGCAGGATGTTCGTCGTGCCCGGGACGTTGAACGGGACCCCGGCGATCACCACGATCTGATCGGTTTCCTCGGCATAACCCTGCTCTCGCGCGGCTCCGACAGCGTCGATCACCGCCATCTTGAACCGGCTGAGTTCGCCGGTCATCACCGATTGCACGCCCCATGTCAGCGAGAGACGTCGCGCGGTGCCGCGCAGGCTGGTCATGCCGATGATCGGGACGCGCGGCCGCTCGCGCGCGGTGATCAGCGCTGTGGTGCCCGATTCGGTGTAGCAGCAGATCGCCTTGATATCGGTGGTCTCGGCGATCTCGCGAGCGGCGGCGACGATGGCATCGGCCACGCTCTGGCGGTCGGCGCGGCGGCTGGCCTCGATCACCTCGCGATAGGTGGGGTCGCTTTCCACCTCGCGCGCCACGTTGTCCATGGTGGTGACCGCCTCGACCGGGTAATCGCCGGCGGCGGATTCCGCCGACAGCATGATCGCGTCGGACCCCTCGTAGATCGCGGTGGCCACGTCGGACACCTCGGCGCGGGTCGGCATCGGCGATTCGATCATCGATTCGAGCATCTGCGTGGCGACGATAACCGGCTTGGCGACCGAGCGGCACTTGCGCACCAGCCGCTTCTGGATTGGCGGCACGTTCTGCACCGGCAATTCGACACCGAGATCGCCGCGCGCCACCATGATGCCGTCACTGACCGCGAGGATGTCGTCAAAGCAGTTCACCGCCGCGGGCTTCTCGATCTTCGACATGATCGCCGCGCGTCCCCGTGCAAGGGTGCGCCCCTCGTTCACGTCCTCGGGGCGCTGCACAAAGCTGAGTGCAAGCCAATCGACGCCGAGCTCGCAGACGAACTCGAGATCCTCGCGGTCCTTGTCCGAAAGCGCCGCGAACGGCAGCACCACGTCAGGCACGTTCACCCCCTTGTTGTTGGAGATGGTGCCACCGGCGATTACTTCGCAATTCGCGAAATCTTCCCCGCAATCTTGCACCCGTAAGCGGATCTTGCCGTCATTGACGAGCAGATCCGCGCCCGGTTTCAGCGCAGCGAATATTTCGTGGTGCGGCAGGCAGACACGGGACGTATCGCCCTCGGCCGGGTCGAGGTCGAGCCGGAAGGTCGCGCCCTCGACCAGCTCTTCCTCGCCGCGCGCGAAGGCGCCGACCCGCAGCTTGGGACCCTGAAGATCGGCGAGAATCGCGATCGGGCTATCAAGGTCCTCTTCGATCTGACGGATGATCCGGTGCCGCTCGGCAATGTCGGCATGTTTGCCGTGGCTCATGTTCAGGCGAAACACATCCGCGCCGGCCTCGTGCAGGGCGCGGATGGTGTCGTAATCCGAAGAGGCTGGGCCAAGCGTGGCCACGATCTTGACATTGCGGTGGCGTCTCATCTGTGCTCCTTCGTTTCGCGGTATGTGTTGTTAACGCTAACAGTAATCCCGGCCCGCGTATCGTGCAATTCACAATCCCACGCAACTGCCCTAGAGGGAAGACCAAAGGACATACGACCCCGATGATGTATCAGCCTTATGAAATCGAGGGCGCGGAGCGGCCGGCGCGATTTCTCGTGACATGCGATCACGCGGCCAATACCGTGCCGGACTTCGTCAACGGCGGTGGCCTCGGGCTCGCGGCGGCGGACATGGCGCGCCACATCGCCTATGACATCGGCGCGGCGGGGCTGGCGCGGGCCCTGGCCCGGGCGCTTGAGTGTCCGGCGATCCTGACTGATTTCTCGCGCCTGGTGATCGACCCCAATCGCGGCGAGGACGACCCGACGCTGGTGATGAAGCTATACGACGGCACGGTCATTCCCGCCAATCGCCATGTCGACGCCGACGATCTCGCGCGGCGGCTTAACCGGCTTTACCGACCCTATCACAGCGCGCTGGCAGAGCTGGCGGCGCGCCGCGAGGACACGGTGATCGTCTCGGTGCACAGTTTCACGCGGCAATTGCGCGGCCGTCCGCCACGGCCATGGCATATCGGACTGCTTTATGCCGCCGACACAAGGCTGGCCCTGCCATTGCTGGCGCGTCTGCGCCAAGAACCCGATCTCTGCATCGGCGAGAACCAGCCCTATGGCGGGCATCTGCCTAGCGATGCGATCGCGCGGCACGGCATCGCGTACGAGCGGCCCAATGTCCTGATCGAGATGCGCAACGACCTGATCGAGACGCCGCAGGCGCAGGCGGCCTGGGCCGCGCGGCTGGCGCCGATCCTGCAAGAGGTGGCAGACCGGGCCGGCGTCTGACGGGGGCTTGCGCACCGGGGCTCCGCGCCTCATCTTCAGAACAGATAAAGGAAAGAGATCATGGACGAGCACACCAGAACAGAGATCGAGGCGGCCGCGTTTCGTGCCCTGCGCGAACACCTGATGGACAAGCGCCCCGAGGTGCAGAACATCGACTTGATGAACCTCGCCGGCTTTTGCCGCAACTGCCTCAGCCGCTGGTACCAGGAGGCGGCGAACGCGCGCGGTATCGAGATGTCCAAGGACGAGGCGCGCGAAATATTCTACGGCATGCCCTACGACGACTGGAAGGCGCAGCAACAGAAAGCGGCCGACCCCGAGCAGCAGGCGGCCTTCCGCAAATCGTTTGCCGAGAACGTGGGCGAAGCCGACTAGAGCGTTCGCGCGATGCGACCGGCGGTCGCGGCAAGCGGCCGCCCCCGTTTCCCCTTGCGACGGCATCGCCTCGACATAAGGTGACGCCATGAACATCACCCTGCGACAACTTTCATATTTCAAGGCCTTGAGCGAGCAGCGCAATTTTGGCCGCGCGGCGCAAGCGGTGAACATCTCGCAGCCCGCGCTGTCGGTCCAGATCCGCGAGATGGAGGCGGCGCTTGGCGCGCAGCTGGTGGAACGGCGGGCGCGCGACATCGTGCTGACGCCGTTCGGCCGCCGCATCCTGGATCACGCGACGCGGGTGCTGACGGAAATGCAGTCTCTGTCCGAGGCCGCGCGCTGGCAGGATGGGCTGGCCGGTCGGCTGTCGCTGGGGATCATCCCGACGGTGGCGCCCTATATCCTGCCCGGTGTACTCGAGGCGCTGCGCAGCCGCGACATCTCGCTCGACGTGCGCGTCCGCGAGGCGCGCACCGATCAACTCGTGGCGGATGTGCAGGCAGGCCTGCTCGATGCGGCGGTGCTGGCGCTGCCGGTGCCCGGCGCGGGACTGCACGCGCAGGCCCTCTTCGCGGACCGGTTCCTCGTCGCGGGCACCACGACGCGGCTGGCCACGCTGGCCGACCGCGCAGACCGGCTGCGCCCGACCTCGCTGGCGCAGGATTCGCTTCTGCTGCTGGAGGACGGGCATTGCCTGACCGATCAGGCGCTCGAGGTCTGCGGGCGTGGACGCGGACATGCCCAGATCGACATGGGGGCCTCGTCGCTGGCCACGCTGTCGAGGCTTGTCGCGGCGGGGTTCGGGCTGACGCTGATGCCCGAGATCGCCGCGACGACCGAGGCGCGCGCGGCGCCGGGCCTTCAGGTGCAGCGTTTCGCGCCGCCCGAGCCCTACCGCGAGATCGCGCTCATCCGCCGCGAAAGCACTGAAACCGCGCTGTGGTTCGACGAGCTGTCCGACCTTTTGACGCAGGTGGGCACCGACCTGATCGACACGCTGTCCGCCGACGCCTCGCGGGACGCGCGCCCGTGATGCATCGAAGTGGCGGGTCCGGGTCCCGGTGCCGCGCGTGCGGGCTATCACTGGCAACCGGTCGCCCCTTGGACTATGTTCAGAGTGAAACGCAAAATCAGTCACGGAGGCCATTTCGTGCGCGACCTAAAACTGCCAGATCAACGTCACCCTGAAAAGGCGCATCGTCCGACCAACGCCCAACCCAAGAAACCCGACTGGATCCGCGTCAAGGCGCCGACGGGAAAGGGCTATTTCAAGACGAGCGAAATCATCCGCGAGCACAAGCTGGTGACGGTCTGCGAAGAGGCCGGTTGCCCCAATGCCGGCGAATGCTGGGCGCAGGGACACGCCACCATGATGATCATGGGCGAGATCTGCACGCGCGGCTGCACCTTCTGCAACGTGGCCACCGGCAAGCCGCAGACCCTCGACGCGTTCGAACCGGGGCGCGTCGCGGACGCGGTGCAGAAGCTGGGGCTCAATCACGTAGTGGTCACCTCGGTGGATCGCGACGATCTCGAAGATGGCGGGGCAGAGCATTTCGCCCAGACGATCCGGGCAATCCGGCACCGCGCGCCCGGCACCACGATCGAGATCCTCACGCCCGACTTCCTGCATTGCCCCGACGAGGTGCTCGAGGTCGTGGTGGCGGCCAAGCCGGACGTCTTCAATCACAACCTGGAGACGGTGCCGGGGCTTTATCCCGGGGTGCGGCCCGGCGCGCGGTATTTCCACTCGCTCCGGCTGTTGCAGCGTGTGAAGGAGATCGACCCGGCGACATTCACCAAATCGGGGATCATGGTCGGCCTCGGCGAGGACCGTTCGGCGGTGCATCAGGTGATGGACGACATGCGCGCGGCAGGCGTGGATTTCCTGACCATCGGGCAATACTTGCAGCCGACGCCGAAACACCACGCCGTGGACCGTTTCGTGCATCCCGACGAATTCGCGGCCTATGAAAAGGCAGCCTACGGCAAGGGCTTCCTGATGGTGTCGGCCACACCGCTGACGCGGTCAAGTTACCACGCCGGCGACGACTTCGCCCGACTGCAGGAAGCCCGCCGCGCGAGATATGCCTGAGGGTGTTTCAAGTGAATTTCTGGGTGCCGCGGCGGGAGTCCTCGGCACTCAGAAAGTCTCGGTCTGGGTACGTAACGCGTTAGCTTCCCCAGCTGCGGACCGGTCCGCAATCCATGTGGACGAAGTTGGAGCGCGAATAGCGTCCTACCCCGCCTGCGCGGCAGGCTAGCCCAGCGCGATAGATCTGGTTGACGCTGCGACTGCCCAGACGCAGATCCGCGGCCTCGCCCTTCAAATGACGCGAATTCTTCGCGACCCCACGCGAGCGGCTGCGCAGCATGGCGTTGGTCTTGGGGCTGCGATAGCCGCTGAGCAGCGTGTAAGGCTCGGTCGCATCCAGCAGATTATGGCTGGCCGCCATGATGTCGATGGTGCGGGGGTCGATCGTCCGCGCCTGTCCGGTACGCCAGTCCCGCATGAACAGCGTGATCTCGTTAAGAGCTTCGCGGATGTATTTGCCATCGATCCAGTAGATCGTGTCGATCCGCTCGCCGGTGCGTGGCGAGACCATGCGCAACCTGCGGATATCGCCCCCGCCTCGCAGGAAGCCTGCCGCATTGCCAAAGGTCGGTGCTGCCGAAACGGCCGTCGCCGCAAAGGCCATCAGAATTCCACGACGTGAAATTCCAGTCGAACTGAAGTCTTTCATGGTATGAAGCGCCTGTCCCGTCGCGTTACCTGCGACCGCTGTCTCGCGGCCTTGTGATTTGGCCCCCCAAAGGCATTTGCAATGTGACATATCGGGAATCATGAACCAAGCCCCCTTTTTGACCCTTTTCGGGCACCAAGATATTTCGGCAGAAATTCGCGCATTATCGGTTCTCCGTGGCTTTGCTGCACAAGATGTGCCGGTGGGCCCGCGCATTCACGCGGATTTGTCTAAGTTTGGCAGGAAATTCTTAGGGAAAAATTGATGCCGCCATGGTTTTTCGCGTTAATAAAGTGTTGAATGCATGTGATGATCTTGGAGAGATGACGATGCAGAACTTCCGTTTCGTGCTGGGTGCCCTGGCCGCAGTGGCACTGATCGTGGGGCTCGCCGCCAAGACCGATGCGGCCCCCGCGCAAGGTCAGGGCGCAGCCTTCCGCCAGGCGGTGGCAGAGGCCGCGTCTCAGGACCGCGATATCGCGGACTACTACCGTGACACGGAATATCGCCCGATCTGGACGGGCGAGGGCGATGTGGACCACGCGCGTCGCCAGGCGCTCGTAAAGGCGCTGTCGCATGCGGCGCGGCACGGCTTGCCAGAGGCGCGCTATGATCTCGAGGGGTTGATGACGCGGATGTCGCAGGTGCGGTCGTTGCGCGATCTGGGCGAGGTCGAGGTGGCGCTGACACGGGCCTATCTGGACTACGCCCGCGACATTGGGTCCGGCGTGCTGGTGCCAGGCCGCGTCGATTCCGGGATCAAGCGCAGGGTCACCCAGCGACCCGCGGCAGAGCATCTTGACGCGTTGCGCACGGGCGCGCCGCACCGCGTGCTGCGATCACTGCCCCCGCAGACCAATGAATACGCGCGCCTGATGAAGGAAAAGCTGCGCCTTGAACGGCTGATCGTGGCGGGCGGCTGGGGCCACGTCGTGCCCGCGCAAACCATCAAGCCCGGAGACCGCGGCGCGGCCGTGATCGCGCTGCGCGACCGGCTCTCGGCCATGGGCTATCTCGGGCGCAGCGCGAGCGGCGTCTATGACGACCGCTTGCAGGAGGCGGTGCGCGCCTTTCAGCGCGGGCACGGGCTGTCGACGGACGGCATTGCCGGACCCGCGACGATCGGCGCGCTCAACCGCCCCGCGCGTGCCCGGCTCGAATCCGTGATCGTGGCGATGGAGCGCGAACGCTGGCTGCCGCGGGATCGGGGCCGGCGCCACATCCTTGTCAATCTCGCCGATTTCAGCGCGCGCATCCTCGACGACGACACCGTGACCTTCCGAACCCGCGCGGTGATCGGCAAGAACAGCAGCGGCCGCCGCAGCCCGGAATTTTCCGACGAGATGGACCACATGGTGATCAATCCCACCTGGCACGTGCCGCGGTCGATCACCGTCAAGGAGTACCTTCCGAAATTGCAGCGGAACCCGAACGCGGTGTCGCATCTCAAGCTCTACACGCGGGACGGGCGCGAGGTGAACCGGGCGGTGGTCGATTTCACGGCCTACAACGCGGGAAACTTTCCGCTGGTGATGAAGCAGCCGCCCTCGACGCGAAACGCGCTTGGGCTGGTGAAATTCATGTTTCCCAACAAGTACAACATCTACCTGCATGATACGCCCGAAAAGGCCCTGTTCGGGCGGGAAACTAGGGCGTTCAGCCATGGTTGCATACGCCTGCAGGACCCGTTCGAGTTTGCCTACGAGCTTTTGTCGCGGCAAGAGGCGGATCCAAGGGACTTCTTTCATTCGGTACTGAACACCGGCCGCGAGAGCTACGTGCGCCTCGACGACCCGGTGCCCGTGCATATCGTCTACCGCACCGCCGTCACTCAGGCGCGGGGGGCGACCGAGTATCGCGACGATGTCTACGGGCGGGACGCGCGCATCTGGGATGCGCTCAAAAGGGCCGGGGTGTCACGTGACCAGGTCCGCAGCTGACACCGCCCCACTTTCTGACCGATGCGTGGCGCGCTGCCCGCGCATCGCGTGATCTTGCCAGGAAACAGCGCCGGGCGGTAGTGTACCCCCGGGTGGAGAAACCTTTCGACGGCGACCCGTTCTCCCGAGGTACCAAGGCTTTAGCGGCATTTGAAAATTGTGCGACCATGTGTCGAAGTTTCAAGAAACCGTTACGGGGCTGACGCAAAAGGCCTGCAACGCCGCGTGCGCGGTGAGCAAGACAGCATGAGAAAGACCGCACCATGAGCAGTACCAAGGACCGGGTGATCGAAATCATCGCTGAACAGGCGGTGCTGGAGCCGTCGGATGTCACCCTCGACAGCACCCTGGAGGATCTGGGGATCGACAGCCTCGGGCTTGTCGAAAGCATCTTCGCGATCGAGGAAGAGTTCGACATCTCGGTGCCCTTCAACGCCAACGAGCCATCGAAAAGCGATTTCGACATCTCTTCGGTGCGTTCCATCGTGGCGGGAATAGATCGCCTGATCGCGGAGCAGTCTTGAAGCGCGTCGTCATCACCGGGGCCGGTACGATCAATGCCTTGGGCGCGGATGTGCCCGCCACGCTCGAGGCGATGCGCGAAGGGCGCTGCGGCATCGACGACCTGGAGTTTCCGGATGTCGACCGCCTGTCGATCCGGATAGGTGCGCAGGTCAAGGATTACGCTGCGGAGGCGCAGTTCAACCGCCAGCAGCTGGCGCTTTACGACCGTTTCACCCAATTCACCCTGATCGCCGCCCGCGAGGCCATCGCGCAGTCGGGGCTGGACTTCACCGGCGAACTCGCGGCGCGCGCCGGCGTGATCCTGGGCAATTCCGGCGGTGGCATGACCACGCTCGACGAGAATTACCGTTCGGTCTACGAGGAGGGCAAGAACCGCGTGCATCCCTTCGTGGTGCCAAAGCTGATGAACAACGCCGCCGCGTCGCACCTGTCGATGTCGTTCAACCTCAAGGGCCCCACGTTCACCGTCTCGACCGCCTGCGCCTCGTCCAACCACGCCATGGCGCAGGCCTTTCAGATGGTGCATGGCGGGATCACCCCGGTGATGGTCACCGGCGGGTCGGAATCGATGCTGTGTTTCGGGGGCGTCAAGGCGTGGGAAGGGCTGCGCGTGATGTCGCGCGATGCCTGCCGCCCGTTCTCGGCCAATCGCAATGGGATGGTGCAGGGCGAAGGCGCCGCGATCTTCGTGTTCGAGGAGTTCGAGCATGCTCGCCGGCGCGGCGCCGACATCCTCGCCGAGGTCGCCGGCTTCGCCATGACCTCGGACGCGTCCGACATCGTCATGCCGTCCAAGCAGGGCGCGGCGCGCGCCATCGCGGGCGCCTTGCGTGACGCCCGCATCGACCAGGCCGAGGTCGGCTATATCAACGCGCATGGCACCGGCACCTCGGCCAACGACAAGACCGAATGCGCCGCCGTCGCCGACGTGTTCGGATCGCATGCGGACCGGCTGATGATCTCGTCGACGAAATCCATGCACGCGCATCTGATCGGCGGTACGGGGGCGGTGGAATTGCTGGCCTGCATCATGGCGCTGCGCGACGGGGTGATCGCACCCACCATCGGCTACGAGGAGCCGGACCCGGAATGCGCGCTCGACGTGGTGCCGAACGAGGCGCGCGAGGCGCGGGTCGAGGTGGCGCTGTCGAACGCGTTCGCCTTCGGCGGGCTCAACGCGGTTCTGGCGCTGCGCCGCTTCGCCTGACACTAAGCGGTCCCGCGGCCAGGCTATTGCCACGGGACCGTGCCGTCTCAGTTCGTTAGTTCAGAGGCGGCCTCGTAGGCTGCGGTGAACCCGGCAAGCGACGCGTCGATTTGCACCGTCTGGTCCGGCGCCTGCGCCGGCACGATTTCCAGCGTCGCCGTCACCCCGCGCTTGAGCGCGTCGACATCCGCCTGGGTCAGCCCGATACGGGCGAAACACCCGCCCATCGTGCAGAACGAATAGGCATAGCTCTTGGCCTTGCCGCCATCGACCGACAGCTTGATTTCCTCGGTCAGCAGCGTGCCGAGCGGTGCGGCGATGGTCGCCCCGGCCACCACGTTGCCGGCATTGGACAGCTTGTAGAGGCTGAATTCGGCCACCGGGTTGCCGCCTTCCTCGGTCAGAAGCTGGTACATCTGGCACAGGTCCTCCTCGGTCCCGGTGCGGAAACATTTGATCTGCCAGTCTTCGTAGGTCTCCTTGATGTAGGATTCCTCTTCGTCCTGCTGCACCTCCCGGCCTGTATCGAGGCCCTGGACCGGGTCGGGGCGCGCCCCCTCGTCCTGGGCCGCCTCGTCCGGGGCCGTTTCGGCCGCGTCTTCGGTCTCTGCCGCGCCGTCTGTTTGGGGCGTCGCCTCTTGTGCGCCGGCGGCTGTGGCGAACGCGAAAAGCGCGGCGACGGACAGGCTGGAAAGGGTGTTGGACATTGGTTCCTCATCACGGGTTCTGTTAATGCTATGGAGCATTTATCATGGCTCTGTCCGACTGTCAGGCGCAAATCTCGGCCTGCCGGGCCGGTGGGGCTGAGGTTGCCGAGATGTCGACGAGACAAAAAGAAAGAGGCCATGCGGCCCCTTTCCTCTGCTCCCTGTCGGACTGGCCGACTTATCGATTGACGTGACGATAGAACACCGGATGCAGGCGCGTCAACAAAGGCCCGGGCTCAATCGACGCGAAAAAAGACCGCACCGTTGCCGGCGCGGCCAGTCTTACAGGGAGGAAATGCCCGGAACCCAAGGACGCAGGCCGCGGACACGATCTCACCATGCATCGAAAGGGTTAAGATTTTCTTCTCCATCCGTGACGATGCCCGGAATCTCATATCGATGTCGCGGCCAGCTCGATGCGCAAGGCGTCCTGCATCGCTTCGGCATGGTGCAGTCTGGCCTGTTTCATGTCGCGATGCTCCACCCGGATCAGCGCCTCGATCCCGAGAAAGAACGGCAGCGTGCGGCGCCTCTCGGTCTCGGTCAGCGCAAAGGTTTCGACAAAGGCCGTGATGCCGTCGGCATCCACGCCGAACGCGCGTTTCGACGACGGGATCATGCCGCGGCGGCCCATATGCACCAGGAAGCGCGCGATATCCTTGCAGACGGGCAGGCGCGCCGATCCGCCCAGATCGATGCCGGTGAGCCGGTCCGCCGCGCGCATCAGGTTGTTGGGATGAAAATCGCCGTGGCAGATCGCCATGCGCCAGTCCACGCCGTCGAGGCGCGCGGCAAGCCGGCGCAGATGGACGAGGATCTGGGTCTCGATCTCCTGCAGGCGGGCGTGCGGCTGGGTCTGCGCGGCGCGCTCGGCCCGGGCCAGCCAGCCCGCCGGGTTGGCCTTGTGCCAGCTTTCGGTGACATCGCTGTAGCGCCGCAACCAGGTCGCGGCCTCGGGCAGATGCGCGGCGCGGCTTTCCGGCGGGCTTTGCCACAGATGCGCCAGCAGGGGCGTGCCCGGCACCCGCTCCACCGCCATCAGCCCGATCTCGGGCAGGTGCAGGTAGGGTTCGGGGACGCGGTAACGCCTGTACTGCATATGTGGCCAGATCCGCGTGGCCTCGCGCCATTCGCGCGCCAGCAGATCGGAGGCGTGCGGCGGCGCCAGCCGGAACACCGCCGGGCGGCCCTGCCAGTGCCCGGCCAGCACCGCCCGCTTGCCCCGCACGTGGCGCATCACCGCGTCGATCCCGGCGTCGTCCAGCGCGGGCACCGCGGCGCGCGCCGTGTCAAGCCACGCCTGCAGCGCGTCGTAATCGGGCGTGTCCGCCGCGAGGGGGAAATGGAAACCGGACATGGTATGCCCTATGTCCGCGAGGCTGCAAATCGCGTCAACCGAATTGAACCTCGCCGGCGCCCTGTCTATGCTGGCCGAGCAATTCAGCAACAGGACCGCATGATGCCCGATACACCCGTGAGCGAACTGACCTTTGAGCAGGCGATGCAGGAACTCGAACAGGTCGTTGGCCGGCTGGAGCGGGGCGACGTGGCGCTCGACGAGTCGATCGCGCTTTACGCGCGCGGGGCGGAACTGAAGAAACGCTGCGAGACCAAGCTCAAGGAAGCCGAGGAGAAGGTCGCGGCGATCACGCTCGACAGTGAAGGCCAGCCCACCGGCACCCAGCCCGTCTCGAGCGACTGACGCGATGCAGGACCGTCTCGCCGCCGACGCAGGCCGCATCGAGGCCCATCTCGATCGCGTGTTCGGCGCCTATCCCGTGGGCCCGGTGACCGAGGGGATGCGCTACGCCACGCGCGGCGGCAAGCGCATCCGCGGCTTTCTGGTGATGGAAAGCGCGCGCCTTCACGGCATATCCGGCGAGGCGGCCATCTGGCCCGCCTGCGCGATCGAGGCGCTGCACGCCTACAGCCTCGTGCATGACGATCTGCCGGCGATGGACGATGACGACATCCGGCGCGGGCAGCCCACCGTGCATGTCCGCTGGGACGAGGCGACGGCGATCCTCGTAGGCGACGCGCTGCAATCGCTGGCCTTCGAGATGACCAGCGATCCGCAAAGCGGGCTGAGCGACGCGGCACGGGCCGAGCTTGTCCACACCCTCGCCCGGGCCGCGGGCGGGCAGGGCATGGTGCTGGGTCAGGCGCGCGACATCGCCGCCGAGAACGCCACGACGCCGCTGACGCTCGACGAGATCACGGTGCTGCAATCGGGCAAGACCGGCGCGCTGATCGAATGGGCGGCGACCGCCGGCGCGCGCATGGCCGGGGCCGATTCCGCGCCGCTTCGGGCCTATGCAACTGCGCTTGGCCAGGCGTTCCAGATCCAGGACGACCTGATCGACGTGACGGGCAGCGCGGCCGCGGTCGGCAAGGCCGTGGGCAAGGACGCGGCGGCCGGAAAGGCCACCTTCGTGTCGCTTCTTGGGCTCGAGGGCGCGAAAACCCGGGCCGCGACCCTTGTTGATACGGCTTGTGACGCTCTATCTTGTTATCAAGACAATGCCGCGAACTTACGCGATCTTGCCCGTTTCGTGATCTCGCGCCAGACCTAGCCAGCATCCCCGAAGGAGGGGCGACGCCATGCCAGACCGTCCGCACACACCGCTGCTCGATCAGGTCAGCAGTCCCGCCGACCTCAAGCGGCTGAGCGACGGCCAGTTGGACGCGCTTGCCCACGAGTTGCGGACCGCGACCATCTCGGCCGTGTCGCAAACCGGCGGGCATCTGGGGGCGGGCCTCGGCGTGGTGGAGCTGACCGTGGCCCTGCATCACGTTTTCGACGCGCCGCGCGACAAGATCATCTGGGACGTGTCGCATCAAAGCTACCCGCACAAGATCCTCACCGGGCGGCGCGACCGGATGCCGACGATCCGCCAGAAGGGTGGGCTGTCGGGTTTCACCAAACGGTCCGAATCGCCCTATGATCCGTTCGGGGCCGCGCATTCGTCGACGTCGATCAGCGCAGCGCTCGGCTTTGCGGTGGCGCGCGATCTGGGCGGGGCGTGCCCCACAGGGCATGGCGACGCGATCGCGGTGATCGGCGACGGCGCGATGAGCGCCGGCATGGCCTTTGAGGCGATGAATAACGCGGGCCACCTCGGCAAGCGCCTGATCGTCATTCTCAACGATAACGAGATGTCCATCGCACCGCCCGTGGGTGCGCTTTCCGCTTACCTGTCAAGGCTTTACGCGGGCGAGCCGTTCCAGGAATTCAAGGCCGCCGCGAAGGGCGCGATCTCGCTTCTGCCGCTACCGTTTCAGGACGGGGCGCGGCGCGCCAAGGACATGCTGAAAGGGCTGACCGTCGGCGGCACGCTGTTCGAGGAGTTGGGCTTTTCCTATGTCGGCCCCATCGACGGGCATGACATGGACCAGCTTCTGCCGGTGCTGCGCACCGTCAAGGCGCGCGCGACGGGGCCAATCCTGATCCACGTGCTGACCAAGAAGGGCAAGGGCTATGCCCCTGCCGAGCATGCCAGCGATGGCGGCCATGCCACCGCGAAATTCGATCTGGTCACCGGCGAGCAGAAAAAGGCCAAGTCCAACGCGCCGAGCTACACCAAGGTCTTTGCCGGCGCGCTGCTCGATCAGGCCTCGCGCGACGACCGCATCTGCGCGATCACCGCGGCGATGCCTGACGGGACGGGCCTCGATCTCTTCGGCGAGCGGCACCCGTCGCGCTGTTTCGACGTCGGCATCGCCGAGCAGCACGCGGTGACCTTTTCCGCCGGTCTGGCGGCGGGCGGGATGAAGCCCTTCTGCGCGCTGTATTCCACGTTCCTGCAGCGCGGCTTCGACCAGGTGGTGCATGACGTTGCGATCCAGCGCTTGCCGGTGCGCTTCGCCATCGACCGTGCGGGGCTGGTCGGGGCCGACGGGGCCACCCATGCTGGCAGCTTCGACATCGCTTTTCTGTCTAATCTTCCGGGGTTTACGGTGATGGCCGCCGCCGACGAGGCCGAGCTTGTGCACATGGTCGCCACTGCCGCGGCGCATGATGAGGGGCCCATCGCCTTTCGCTACCCGCGCGGCGAGGGGGCGGGGGTCACTATGCCGGAACGCGGCGTGCCGCTGGAGATCGGCAAGGGCCGGATCGTGCAGGAAGGATCGCGCGTCGCGATCCTGTCCTATGGCACAAGGCTGGCAGAGGTCATGAAGGCCTCGGAAGCCTTGCGGGCGCGCGGGATCACGCCGACGGTGGCCGATGCGCGCTTTGCCAAGCCGCTGGATGAAGCGCTGATCCTCGATCTCGTGGCGCGGCATGAGGCGCTGATCACCATCGAGGAGGGCGCGATCGGCGGATTTGGCAGCCATGTCAGCCACTTGCTGGCCGAGAACGAGGTCTTCGACAAGGGCTTCCGGTTCCGGTCGATGGTGCTGCCGGACATCTTCATCGACCAGGCGAGCCCTGCCGACATGTATGCCGCCGCGCGCTTGGGTGCCGCCGATATCGAAGCGCGAGTTCTCGATATCCTCGACATCGCGCAGGTGCGGGACAAGCGCGCCTGAATATGCTAACCTTCTGACAAAAGGAGAGATTTCCATGATACGCCTTGTCGTTGCGCTGCTCCTGACCCTTGCGCTGACACCGGCACAGGCGCTGGAAACCAGCGCGGGATCGGTCAATGTCACGCGCATGGTGTCGGGGCTGCAGGAACCCTGGGCGCTTGGCTTTCTGCCCGGTGGCGGCATGCTGATCACCGAGCGCGGCGGGCGGCTGCTGCATGTCGCGGACGGGGCGGCGCGCGAGATTTCCGGGCTGCCGGAGGTGGCAACGGTGGGTCAGGGCGGCTTGCTCGACCTGCTGATCCCGCGGGATTTTGTACAGGATCGTACGCTTTTCTTCACATTCTCCAAGCCGCAATCAGGCGGTGCGGGCACAGCGATCTATCGCGCGACACTCGATCCCGGCGCGGACCGGCTGACCGACGGGCAGGTGATCTTCGAGATGCAGCCGGGATCTTCGGGGGGCCGGCATTTCGGATCTCGAATCGTCGAGGGGACGGACGGATATCTTTACGCCACTATCGGTGAGCGCGGCGATCGCCCCTCTGCGCAGGACCTGTCGCGCGAGAACGGGTCGGTGATCCGCATCGCCCGCGACGGGTCGGTGCCCGGGGACAACCCGTTCATCGACCGGGACGGCGCGCAGTCCGAGATCTGGTCCTACGGGCACCGGAACCCGCAGGGCGCGGCACTTGATGCCGATGGCAACCTGTGGGTCAACGAGCATGGCGCGCGCGGCGGCGACGAGGTGAACCGGGTTCGGCGCGGCGCCAATTACGGCTGGCCGGTGATTTCTTACGGCACGCATTATTCCGGCGCGAAGATCGGCGTCGGGACCCACAAGGAAGGGATGGAGCAGCCCGCGCATTACTGGGATCCGTCGATCGCGCCCTCGGGGATGATGATCTACACGGGCGAGATGTTTTCCGACTGGCATGGCGACATGTTCGTGGGTTCGCTGAAGTTCGACATGATCTCGCGGCTGACCCGTTCTGAAGCGGGCGAGGACGTGACCGAGGCCGAGCGCCTGTCCTCGCCCGAGACGGCGCGCGTGCGCGACATCATGGAGGGGCCCGATGGCGCGATCTGGTTTCTCAGCGTGGGGCGGGGTGCGGCCTACCGGATGACCCCGGACTGAGGACTGATCCGGGCAAGGCCCGACAGGGCGCCTTACCCGAGCGCGTATCCCGCGCCGCGCACCGTGCGCAGCGGATCCTCGCCGCCGTGCTGGCAGAGCGCCTTGCGCAGCCGCCCGATATGCACGTCCACGGTGCGCGTATCGACATAGATGTCGCGCCCCCAGACCCGGTCGAGCAATTGTTCCCGGGACCAGACGCGGCCGGGCTTTTCCATGAAGGTCGACAGCAGCCGGAATTCGGTCGGCCCCAGCTTCAGCGGCTTGTCGGCGCGGGTGACGCGGTGGGTTTCGGCGTCAAGCACGATGTCGCGGTATTCCAGCCGTTCGCCCATGGTGGCGGGCCGTGCGCGGCGCAGTTGCGCGCGCACCCGCGCCATCAGTTCCACCATCGAATAGGGCTTGATCACGTAATCGTCGGCGCCGGTTTCCAGCCCTCGCACGCGGTCAACCTCTTCGGAGCGGGCCGAAAGCATGATGATCGGGATGCCGCGCGTGGCCGACCGCGTCTTGAGCTGGCGGCACACCTCGATCCCCGAGACATTGGGCATCATCCAGTCGAGCACGATGATGTCGGGGGGCATTTCCGCGACCATCATCAGCGCCTCTTCGCCATTGTCGGCGGTCAGGACGCGAAACCCATCGGCCTCGAGGTTGTAGCCGAGAACCTCGCGCTGCGCGGGCTCGTCCTCGACAAGTAGCACGGTGGGTTGTTCTGTTGACATCATGGCGGTCTCCGGGTCAGGCCTGAACATGGCGGGACAGGGCCGGGTCGGTGGCGGTGCGGTCGGCCTTGCGGCGCTGCGCGCCCGGCCACTCGCCCGAGGCGAGATATACCACCTGTTCGGCGATCAGGGTGACAAGATCACCCATCCGTTCGGTGTTCTTGGCGATGAAATGCAGATGCATGCAGGGCGTGATGTTGCGCGGATCCTCCATCATGAAGGTCAGGAATTCGCGGAAGATCGCGTTGTACATCTGGTCGACATCCTCGTCGCGGTCGATCACCGCCCGGGCGAGATCGGCGTCGCGCTGGATATAGGCGTCGAGCACGTCCTTCAGCATCGCGCCCACCTCGCGCGCCATGCGGCGCAGCGCCGCGGTCGCGCCGTCGACCTGTGTCATGTCGGCCAGCACCGGGGTGCGCTTGGCGACGTTGCGGGCATGGTCGCCAATCCGGTCGAGGCTGGCCGAGATGCGGATCGCCGTCAGCACCAGCCGCAGGTCCGAGGTCACCGGGGCGCGCAGGGCGATGATCTGCGTCGCCTCGTCGGTGATCGTCTCTTCCAGCGTGTCGATGGCGGCATCGCGCAGGCGCACGTCCTCGGCCAGTTCCTCGTCGCGGGTTTCCAGCGAGCAGGCGGCATCGGCGATGGCGCGTTCGACCATGCCGCCCATCTTCATGATCCGCGCCTGAAGCGCCTCGAGATCCCGCTCGAAGACCGGATCGTTGTACCTCTGCTCCGACATGGCCTGATCCTGCTCGTGACACACTGCCCGGATTATATACTGCCCGGAATTTCCTTTGCCATCGATGCGCGCAAGGCGACGGTGACCGATCCGGGTCGAGTTCAAAGGACGATAGGCGCGTTCGACGAAAGATTTGCGACGATTTCATGACGGTTGCGTGACACCTTGCGGGCGGGCGGTTGCCTTGCGAAACTCCGACGCCGTCACAGCTGCGTCACGCCGACCAGAGCGGCAGGATCACGGTGAACTCGCTGCCCGCGCCGGGGGTCGAGGCGATGCGCAGCCGGCCGCGATGGCGGTTTACGATGTGCTTGACGATGGCAAGCCCCAGCCCCGTGCCGCCCATCTGGCGCGAGCGGTGCGTGTCGACGCGGTAGAAGCGTTCGGTCAGCCGCGGGACATGCAGCGGGTCGATGCCCGGCCCGGTATCGGCCACCCGCACCACCCCGGCCGGCAGGCGCAGGGCCGGATCCTTGGGGTGACGGTCGAGGGTGATGGTGACGCGGTTGCCGGTGCCGCCATACTTGATGGCGTTCTCGATGAGATTGGTGAAGACCTGCTGCAACTGGTCGGCGTCGCCGGGCACGGCCGTGTCCTCGATCGGTTCGAAGACCAGCTCCGCGCCGCTGTCGCGGGCCAGCGGGCGCAGCATGTAGACGACGGACCCCAGCACCTCCGACAGGTTGATCGCCTCGCGCGGGCGCACGCGTTCCTCGCCCTCCACCCGGCTCAGCGACAGCAGGTCGCGCACCAGGCGTTCCATGCGCGACGCCTCGACCTGCATGATCCCCAGAAACCGGTCGATCGCCGCCTCGTCGTGGCGGGCGGGGCCCTGCAGCGTCTCGATGAAACCCAGCAGGGCGGTCAGGGGGGTGCGCAATTCGTGGCTGACATTGGCGACAAAATCGCGGCGCATCTGGGCGGCCTGCTCGCGTTCGGTCATGTCCTCGAAACAGACCAGCACGCCGCTGGTCTCGTCGGTCTCGACATGCGCGACATGCACCTTGTAGGTGCTCTCGCGGCCCGCGTCCGAGGTGTGGTAGGTGGTCTTGCGGGGGGTGTGATCGCGCAAGGTCGCCTCGATCGCCTCGAGCATGTCAGGCTGGCGCAGCGCGGTCAGGAAGTGCCGCCCCTCGATGGCGTGGCCCAGCATCTCGCGGGCGGCGGCATTGACGCCCGCGATCCGCTCGCCCGGGCCGATGAGCAGCGCCGCGAAGGGCAGCCCGGCGAGAAAGGACGCAAGGCCCCGCATCGCGCCTCAGACCCTTTTCAGACCGTCGCGGAAGCGGCGCATGTTCTGCTGGTAGTGCAGCGCGCTTGCGCGCAGCGCCGCGATCGCTTCCGGGTCCAGTGCGCGGACAACCTTGCCTGGCGCGCCCATCACCAGGCTGCCATCGGGGATTTCCTTGCCCTCGGTGATCAGCGCGCCCGCACCGATCAGGCAGTCGCGCCCGATCCGCGCGCCGTTGAGCACCGTGGCGCCCATGCCGATCAGGGTGTTCTCGCCCAATGTGCAGCCATGCAGCATCGCCTTGTGTCCGATGGTGCAGCCCGCTCCGATGGTCAGCGGATAGCCCATGTCGGTATGCATCACGGTGTGGTCCTGCACGTTGCTGCCGGCGCCGACATGGATCACCTCGTTGTCGCCGCGCAGGGTGCAGCCGAACCAGATCGACGCGGTGGTCTCCAGCACCACGCGGCCGATCAGGTTGGCATCGGGGGCGATCCAGGTATCGTCGGCGATCTGCGGCGCGTGGCCGTCAAGCGTGTAGAGGGTCATGGCGTCTCCTCGAACTCGGTTTGCAACTTGCGCACGTGGTCGGTCAGCCAGGGCTGCTGGCTGCGGCGCAGGCGGGTGGCCTCGACGATGATGCGCAGCCGCGCCTCGGTGGCGTCGAGATCGTCGTTGACCAGCACGAAATCGTAGCCGTCCCAATGACTGATCTCGTCCCAGCTTTTCTGCATGCGGCGGGCGATCACCTCGGGGCTGTCCTGCCCGCGGTTTTCCAGCCGGCGGTGCAATTCGCGGATCGAGGGCGGCAGCAGGAAGATCGACAGCGTGTGCCCGCCCAGTTCCGAGTTGCGGATCTGCTGCGCGCCCTGCCAGTCGATGTCGAACAGCACGTCGCGCCCGGCGTCGATCGCGTCCCGCACCGGGCCCTTGGGCGAGCCGTAGAAGTTGCCGAAGACATGCGCATGTTCCAGCATCCCGCCCGCGCCGACCTCGCGCTTGAAGGCCTCCTCGGTCATGAAGTGATAGTCGCGCCCGTCGACCTCGCCGGCGCGCGGCGTGCGGGTGGTGGCCGAGACCGAGAATTCCAGCGTCGGATCCCAGTCGCGCAATCGCCGCGACAGCGTGGATTTGCCCGCGCCCGAGGGCGATGACAGGATGATCAGAAGGCCCCGGCGCATGCTCATCTCGTGACCTGCCCTTTCATCTTTCCAGAAATACTCGGATCTTCGCGGGCCACGGGCGCGACCGGCGACGCTCTGTCTCCCCGTCTCGTAATGCGCCGGCGCGCGGCTGGCAAGGTTCCGCAACGCGGACGCCCGCATCACCACCCAGGTGCCGGGACGTCGTGCCGGAGTTAACCAGTGCTTAAAATTTGACGCGTTTTTCCGGACAATTTGTGGCAATCTGAATGTAACGCACGGGGTGGCAGCACCGGTTTAAGGGCGCCCCCGCAGAACATGCGCATATGACGATCACGAGGAGAGGGACATGAGGCAAGACGATCTGACACTGCAGGACGCCGAGGCCGATGCCGCAGCGCACCTGAACGCGCATCTGCGGGCCTTTCGCGCGCATTGGGACGAGGCGCGGCGCGGCGACGACGTGCCCTACCGCGCGCATATCGATCCGCGCCGGATCGCGCCGCTGCTGCCCAACGCCTTCGTGGCCGAGCGGATCGCGCCGGGTGTCACGCGGCTGCGAATCGCCGGGCTGCACCTGAGCGAGCTGATGGGCATGGAGGTGCGCGGCATGCCGCTGTGCAGTCTCATCGCGCCGGCCGCGCGCGAGGCCTTTGCGCTGCACCTGGTGGATCTCTTCGATCGGCCCGCGACGCTGCGGATGGAATTGCTCGGCAAGGGCGGCCTAGGCCGGCCCGAATTGCGCGGCACGCTGCTGATGCTGCCGCTGCGCAGCGATCTCGGCGATGTCTCGCGCGCGCTCGGGTGCCTTGTGACCACCGGCGCCACCGCGCCGGGCCGCACGCCGCGCCGGTTCGAGATCGTCAATACGCGGATCAGCGCTGTGGATGGTGCAGGCGACACCGGCGCGTTCCGTGTCGTGGCGGGCGGCGCGCGCTTGCGGGCGCCCGACCGATCGGCGGGTCGGGCGCATCTGCGTGTGGTGACGTGACGCGAGGCCTCAGACGGCCTGCGCGCGGTGCCTGTCATCGCGCTGCGCGCGCAGCTCCTCGGCCACGAGGAACGCCAGTTCCAGTGACTGGCTGGCGTTGAGGCGCGGATCGCAGGCGGTGTGGTAGCGGTCCGACAGGTTGTCCTCGGACAGCGCGCGCATGCCGCCGGTACATTCGGTCACGTCCTGTCCGGTCATCTCGAAATGCACGCCGCCGGGGATCGTGCCCTCGGCGCGGTGCACGGCGAAGAACTCCTGCACCTCGCGCAGCACCGCGTCAAACGGCCGGGTCTTGTAGCCGGTCGCGGACTTGATCGTGTTGCCGTGCATCGGGTCGCAGACCCACAGCACCTTCGCGCCTTCCTCCTCAACGGTGCGGATCAGGCGGGGCAGGTTGTCGCCGACCTTGCCCGCGCCGAACCGCGCGATCAGCGTCAGGCGCCCGGGCTCGTTTGCGGGGTTGAGCGTCGCCATCAGACGCTTGAGATCGTCGGCGGTCATGCTCGGCCCGCATTTAAGGCCGATCGGGTTCTGCACCCCGCGCAGGAATTCCACATGCGCGCCGTCGGGCTGGCGCGTGCGGTCGCCGATCCACAGCATGTGCCCCGATCCGGCCAGCCACTTGCCCGAGGTCGAATCGAGCCGCGTCAGCGCCTCTTCGTATTCCAGCAGCAGCCCCTCGTGCGAGGTGTAGAAATCGACCGATCGCAGGGTGTGCGCGCTGTCGCTGTCGATGCCGGCCGCGGTCATGAAATCCAGCGCGTCGGTGATGTGGCGGGCCATCTCGCGGTATTTCTCGGCCTTCGAGCTTTCGGTGAAGCCGAGGGTCCATTGATGCACCTGGTGGACATCCGCGTAGCCGCCCGTCGAGAAGGCGCGCAGCAGGTTCAGCGTCGCCGCCGCCTGCGTGTAGGCCTGCAGCATCCGCGTCGGGTCGGGCACGCGGGCCTCGGGCGTGAAGGGCATGTCGTTGATGATGTCGCCGCGATAGCTGGGCAGTTCCACGCCGTCCACGGTCTCGGTCGGGGCCGAGCGCGGCTTGGCGAACTGTCCGGCCATGCGGCCGACCTTCACCACCGGCACCTTGGCGCCGTAGGTCAGCACCACGGCCATCTGCAGCATCACCTTGAAGGTGTCGCGAATCGCGTCGGCGCTGAACTGGTCGAACGCCTCGGCGCAGTCGCCGCCCTGCAACAGGAACGCCTCGCCGCGGGCCGCGGCCCCCAGCTGTGATTTCAGCCGCCGTGCCTCGCCTGCGAAGACCAGCGGCGGATAGGCGGCGAGACGCTGCTCGACCTCGCCGAGCGCAGCGGCATCGGTATAGTCCGGCATCTGCACCCGGGGTTTCGCGCGCCAGCCGGTTCTTTGCCAATCGGTCATCGTCAGCCTCCGCTTCGTGGCATGTCAGCCCGAACTTATACGCAAGACGCGCCAAAGTGACCAGACGCAACTTGCAGGAAACGTTCGGTCTTGTGACGTCTCCGCTTGTCAAGCGCGACATTTTCGTGACAGACGGAATCAGGGGGCGATGGATGGAAGGCAGGGAGGTCATGAAGCCGAAGACCGCCAGGATAGAGGTCGACGCACCCAAGGCGCCCCGGCGCTTCGTGTTCGTGCTGCTCGAGAATTTCACGCTGCTGAGCTTCGCCGCCGCGGTCGAATGTCTGCGCATCGCCAACCGCATGGCCGGTCACGAGCTATACAGCTGGGTGCTGACCGGCGATGCCGAGGACGTGGTGACCTCGTCGGCGGGCGTGCGGTTCCACCTCGATTTCCCGCTTGGCGAATTGACCCGCGACGACGTGGTCCTGCTGTGCGGCGGCATGAACGTGCAGGCCACCGCGACCAAGCGCATGCTCAACTGGCTGCGCCGCGAGGCGCGCCGGGGGCTGCGCATGGGCGGGCTGTGTACGGCATCGTATGTGCTGGCCAAGGCGGGGTTGCTGGACGGCAAGCGCGCGACGATCCACTGGGAGAATCATGACGCCTTCCTCGAGGAGTTCGAGGAGGTCGACCTGACGAAATCGGTCTTCGTGGTCGACGGCAACCGCGTCAGCACCGCCGGGGGCACGTCCTCGATCGACCTGATGCTCAGCCTCATCGCCGACGATTACGGCGAGAAGCTGGCCAATGCGGTGGCCGACCAGCAGATCTATTCGGCGATCCGCACCGACCAGGACACGCAGCGGCTGTCGGTGCCCACGCGCATCGGCGTGCGCCACCCCAAGCTGAGCCAGGTCATCCAGATGATGGAGGCCAATATCGAGGACCCGATCAGCCCGTCGATCCTCGCGCGTGACGTCGGCATGTCCACTCGCCAGCTCGAACGGCTGTTCCGCCGCTATCTCAGCCGCAGCCCCAAGCGCTATTACATGGAATTGCGGCTGCAGAAGGCGCGCAACCTGCTGATGCAGACCGACATGACGGTGATCAACGTGGCGCTCGCCTGCGGCTTTGCCTCGCCGTCGCATTTCTCGAAATGCTACCGCGCGCATTACGACACCACCCCCTACCGAGAGCGCGGCGCGCATACCTCGCGGCTGTCGGTTTAGCGCAGCCCGCGCCGGGCGATGTCCGCGGCCAGATCCCGCACGACGGCGGCGCGGGCGCGGGCGAGGTCCTCGGGGGTGGCCTCGGGCGGGATGCGCACGGCAAGGTCGAAGAGATGCGCGTGGTCGCGGCCGGTCTCGGCGGTCACGAAATACTGCCCCGACAGCTCGAAGGTGTCATCGGCGCGCGCCAGCATGTCCTCGATCCGCACCTCGACCTCTGCCGCGGCAGGCTCGAGGAACGGCCAAGGCTCGGACGCGACGCGAGCGCCGGTGATCCGCTTGAGATGGCGCACCAGTTCCAGTGTCATCGCCCGGCTCGGGTCGTCGGCCCAGAGGATGCCGGGGGTCTCGCGCAGGCGTCCGGTCGCGTCGGCGCTGAAGATCGTCTCGCTCGACGCGTAGCTGGGCAGGGTGACGTTGCGCAGGGCAACCGTCGGATGGGCGATGCGCTGCTTGCCGGCGATCTCGGCGTGGGGCACCGCGATGCGTTCCTCGGGGATCGTGGCGCAGGCCGCGAAGAACGGCAGCGCCAGAAGGGCGATCAGGGGAAGGGATCTGGGCATGGGTCAGCGTCCTCGCAGAAGGGATGAAGGGTTGCGTTCGAGGGCCCGCGCCAGCGAGGCGGCGGCCTTGGCCGCGGCCTCGACCTCGCGCAGGGCGGTGCGGGCATCGCGCCCGAGCGCGCCCGAGGCCTGGTAGCCTTCGAGCGTCGTGTTGGCGCGCGCGAGCACGCCGCGGATATCGGCGATGAGCCCGGGCAGGTCGGTGCCGGCCGCGGCAAAGGTGTCGGCGGCGGTGCGCGCGGAATCGAGCGCCGCGACCGCGTTCTCGACCACGCCGCCATCGCGGAGTTGTTCCAGCACCAGCGTCAGCTCGCCAAGCGTCGCGTTGAGCTGACGCGGCAGGGCGCGCGTGTCCTCCTGCGCCAGCAGCGTGCCGGTGCTTTCGAGGAACTCGGCCAGGTCGGCGGCCAGCACGTCGAGATCCACCTCGCCGGCATTCGCGGCGATCTCGTCAAGCCGCGCGACGAGGTCGGGCACGCCTGCTGCGGCGGTATCGACCCCGCGCGCGGCCGCTGCCGTGTCGTCGAGCAGCGCCGCGAGCCGGGTGGTCAGCGCGTCCTCGTTGATCTGGGCGATCAGCGTCTCGAGTTCCGCCAGCGTCGCGTCGAGCCGTGGCGGCAGCGCCTGCGCGTCCGACAGCAGGGTGTTGACGCTGCCCGGCACCGCGCGGATCTCGTCGCTGGCGATCAGGGTGTTGGCGTTCTGCATCAGGGAGATTGCCTGTGCCATGACCTCTTCCACGGGCAGCGCGTTGATCCGCTCGAACACCCCCGAGGCGGTGGCCGAGACATCGGCGATCTCGCTTTCGGTGGTGGGAATGACCGGCGGCGCGCCGGCCGGTTCCAGCAACTCTTCAGCGGGGGCGTCGGTTACCTCGACCAGTTCGATCTTCAGCCCGCCGGTGAGGATCGACGCGGTGGCGAGCCGGGCGCGCAGGCCCTCGCGCACGCGCCTCCGCAGGAAGTCGAGCGCGGCTTCGGCCCCGCCCGTGTCGTCGAGGCCAAGCCGGCCGGGCCGGATGGCGAGCGTCACGGCGAGCCGGACGCGGTTGTCGCCGGCCGGCGCCGCGTCGACCATGCCGCCAAGCGCCTCGACCTCGCCGATGCGCAGCCCGTTCAGCTCGACCGGGGCGCCGGCCGCAAGGCCCGCGATATTGCCGTCGAAGAGCACCGACACGGCCAGCGTCTCTCCGCCCTCGCCGGCAAAGACGCTGGCGCGCGCGGCATTCTCTTCGGCATAGACGGTGTACTGCGCGCCCGGCTCTGCCGGGCTGCCGCCCGACAGCATCGTGTCGAAGGTGATCCCGCCCGAGACCAGCGAGGCGATCGACGAGAAGTTGACCGAGGCCCCGCCCGCGCCGATCGACAGCGAGAAGCCGGAGGTGTCCCAGAACCGCGTCGCGCTGTCGATCAGCCGATCATGCGGCGAAAAGATCACCGCGTCGGCCTCTGATGTCGTGCCGTCCTCGGAAATCACCGGTTTGCCGACGCGTCCGACCTGCACGCCGCGATAGAGGATCGGGGTGTTCTCGGTCAGTGCCGCGCCGTCGGAGGCCCGCATCGTCAGGCGCAGACCCGACTGTCCCACGCGTTCCAGCGGCGCGTCGGCAAGGCCGTCGAAGCGGGTCACCGTCCCACTGGGCTGGTCGTTCCAGAGCCCTTCGATATAGACCCCCGACAAGACCGTCCCGAGGCCGGAGACACCTTGCGTGGTCACCTGCGGGCGCACCACCCAGAATTGCGCGTCCTCGTCGACATAAGGCGCCACGTCCTTGTCGAGCCGCACCGCGACCAGCACCTGTCCGAGGCCTTCGGCGAAACTCACCTCCTCGACCAGCCCGACGCGGACGTCGCGAAACCGGACCTCGGTGCTGCCGGCGCGGATGCCGCTGGCATTGTCGAAGCCGATCTCGATCAGCGGGCCACGCTCGGCATAGCTTTGCCAGGCGATGGCGATCACCGCGGCCAGCGCCAGAAGCGGCACCACCCAGACGATCGAGATCCGGTCGCGCATCGGGCGGCGGGCCGGTTTCACGGCCGGTTCGGGCGGGGTGCTGTCGGTGTCGGTCACGCGGGGCGCTCCTTTGATGGGTCGTCTTGTGTCGCGTCGGGTTGATCCGTCTCGGGCGCGCTGTCCCAGATCAGGCGGCTGTCGAAGCTTTGCGCCGACAGCATCGTGAAGATCACCGATAGCGCGAAAAACAGGCTGGCCCAACCCGGCGTGATTGTAGCGAGCGCCTGTAATTGCACCAGCGAGGAAAGGATGGCCACCACGAACACGTCGATCATCGACCAGCGACCGATATATTCCACCACTTCGTAAAGAAGGTGCCGCCGGTGGTCGGAGATCTGCGGCCCGTGCCGCACGCCGATGGCGAGGCCCGCGACGATCACGAACTTGCCCACCGGGATGAGGACGCTGGCGATCAGGATGATGATCGCCACCCCGAGATTGCCGTGGCTGGCAAGGTCGATCGCGCCGCCGACGATGGTGTCGCTCTGGCTGCTGACCAGCGTACGGGTTTCCAGCATCGGGTAGAGATTGGCGGGGATGTAGCAGCCCAGCCCCACCAGCCACCACGCCCAGACCTTCTGCAGCGACAGCGGATCACGCGACTGTAATGGGCTGCCGCAGCGCGGACAGGTCCGCGTGCCGGCGGGCGAGGGGCGCATGCAGCGCGTGCAGCCGACGAGGCCGCGCGCGCGCGCCGTCGTCAGTCCTTCAGGGAGGTCCATATCGAATACCTGCACATCAATCGGTCGCTGGCCACCACCAGCACAACGAGGATCGCGAACATCCATGCCGCCGGCCCGAAGAGGACCTCGGCCAGATCGCTGAGCTTGACGAGCGCCACCGCGCAGCCGAGCGCGAAGATCTCGGCCATCGACCACGGGATCAGCGCCTCTGACAGTCGGAAGGCGCTTTTGGCGTAGGGGGCGGGGGGCCGGTCGCGGATGATCGGGGTCAGCACGTAGAGCAGCAGGATCAGCCGCAGCGCCGGGATGACGATGATGAAGAACAGCACCGCCACCGCGAGGATCGACAGGCTGCCTGTGAACGCGAAGGCGGTGTCGAGGATCGACGCCTCGTGCCGGACGCCCGCCGCGCCGATCGTCAGGAACGGAAAGACAGAGGCCGCGCCGATCAGGATCAGCACGGTCAGCGCCAGCGCCACAAGCTGCTTGCCGGCCTTGCGCCGCGGCGCCACCAGGGTCGTGCCGCAGCGTTGGCACACCGCCTTTTCGCGCGACGCGATCCGCGGCGCGCTGTAGACGAGATCGCAGGTCGGGCAGACGATCATGTCGTCGAGGGGCATCGCTTCGGTCATTGTGATAGGGTCATTGCAGCCCTGCACCGGGTTTGCAAGGTTTCCCGGGCGCTGTCATGCCGCAGCCCCCGGCAGGAAGCGCACCAGCGCGTAACCCGCCAGCCCGATATGCCCCAGCGTCACCAGCACCGATGCGCCGTGCAGCCATTTGAACCGGGTCTTGGCGCCGGTATCGGTGGCGCGGTTGATCGCGGGCATCAGGATCTGCCGGTTGGGAATGGTGGTCAGCGCGATCACCGCCAGCAGCGTCGCGGCGACACGGTCATACGGCCAGACCAACGCCGCGCCAAGCGCTGCACAGCCCAGCACGAAGAGGTAGAAATGGGGGAACGCCCGGCGGATGGTCGCGCCCGCCGTCTCGGGCGGAAGGGCTGCGAAGAGGACGGCGGCGAAGCCGAAGGAGTAAAGCACCATCCCGCCGAACAGGAGGGCCGTGGTCAGAAGCGCGAGCGTCAGCATGGGTCGCCTTTCGTGTCGGGGTCGGGTTTGCGGGCAACGCCCATATACTGGATCGTGGTCAGCGGCAGGCGGCCGAAGGTCAGATCGCCGCGCCGGGTCATGCCGCGCGGCCCCAGCCCGGTGAAGGTGCCCGGTTCCAGCCCCGCCTCGGTCAGCGCCGCGCGCATCTCTGCCGGCTTGATGAACAGCGCGGGGTCATGCGTGCCGCGCGGCAGCAGGCGGAGGATGTCCTCGGCGATGGTGATGGTGACGAGGCGCGCGAGAATGTTCCGGTTGATCGTGTCGAAGAGGAACAGCCCGCCGGGGCGCAGCACGCGCGCGGCCTCGGCCAGCACCATCGCGAGGTCCTGCACGTGCTCCAGCACGTCGACGCACACCACGGCGTCGAACGCTGCATCCTCGTAGGGCAGCGCCTCGCCAACGCCGATATCGTAGGTGATGGCGTGGCCCTGTGATACGGCATGCGCGCGCGCCGCGTCGATCGCCTGATCAGCGGGGTCGATGCCGGTGACCTGCGCGCCGCGCGCGGCCAGCGCCTCGGCCATGAAGCCGCCGGCGCAGCCGAGATCGAGCACCGCCTTGCCCCGCCAGTCGATCTGTTCGTCCATCCACGAGAGCCGCCCCGGCACGAGGTTCTTGAGGGTGCGCACCCAGCGGATGTCGTCAGACCACCACCGGTCGGCGGCGCTGTCGTAGATCGTCAGGTCATTGCGCATCGCGGCGTCTCCGGGTGGGCAGGACGTACGGCACGCGGGCGCGGTAGCGTGCGAAGCGATCCCCGTAGCGCGCGGCAAAGCGGCGTTCCTTGAGGCGCGGGGCGGCAAGGCAGTAGGCGGTGTAGCAGGTGGCGAGCACCAGTTGATCGGGCGTCCAGACCGGCACCGTCCACAAGGTCAGCGCGAAGGCCACGTAGATCGGCTGGCGGATCACCGCGAAGAGACCGCGCGTCGGCATGTCGGGAAACTTGGGCCGGATCCGCGCCATCAGCGACATCCAGCCAAGCGCGCCCGACTGCACCTCTGCCCCGGCATCGAAGCTGGCCTTCAGCAACAGCAGCCACGAGGCGGCATAGGCGGTGCAGATCGCCCAGAACGCCGCCCCCTCGGCACGCCACCACACGATGCCCGACGGTGTCCAGAGCGTGAAGAGCGCCAGCAATTGCAGCGAGGCGATCGCCGCGTAGGTGGTCGTGGCCAGCGTGCCGCCATGAGGGCCGGGGACGAGCCTTGCGAGCAAACGGCCGCCCGGTCCGGTCAGCAACGCCGAATGCACCAGCGGGAACTGTACGGTCAGCGCGGCATTGGCCAGCGCCGCCCATGGCCATGGCACGCGGCCGAAGCTTTCGCTGAGTCCGAAGAACATCGCGACGATCATCGCCAGCACCCCCGCCGCGAAGGCGAGGTGACACGCCGCCCCGATGCCGAGCGCCAGTGCGATGCGCGCCACCCCGGGTGGCGGGCGCAGTGCCGCGCCGATGAGGCGCGCGAGGTTCATGATGCGCGGATCATCCCGCATCGTTTCTCTCCAGGATGTCGCGGGCGATGGCGGTGCCGCTTTGCCACGCCGCTTCGACCCGGGGGCCGAGGCACCAGTCGCCGCCAAGGTAGAGCCGCGCGTCGTCGCTGCGGAGGAAATCTCGGTTCAGCGCGGTGGCCACGTGGGCATAGCGCCAGCGATGCGCAGCGGCGTAAAGCGCGTTGTCCGGGTCGGTGCCGATCGCTGCGCAAAGCAGCGGCAGCATGCGCGCCGCGATGTCCTCGGGGGCGTCATCGACATGGCGCAGGCTCCATCCCGGGGCGGCCTGTGCGATCCATGTCGTGACATGGTCTGCGCGCCCCGGCTTCGTGCTGTCTTGCGCGATCCAGGCCAGCGTGCTGTCGGGATCAACCCGGCTGATGAAGGGGCGGGGGGCGTTGCGCGGAAAGGCTGCCATGAGGGTCAGGCAGGGATCCATGGTCACGTCCTTCAGCGGCGTGACGAGCGGATGATCCGCGCCGATCAGCCCCGCGACCTGCGGCGCGGGGATGGTCAGCACGACGCGCGCGGCCTCGAACATCTCCGTGTCGGTGGTGATCCGCCAACCGTCCGGGATGGGGTGCAGGGCCGCCGCGTTGGTACCCTGCCGGGTCTCGATGCCTTGGGCGAGGGCGCGCGGCAGGCCGGACATGCCGGGCAGTCCGACATGATGCGGGCGGGCGGCGCCGTCATGCCATTCGGCGGACGCGTCGGGCAGTCCGTCCAGCATCGCCGCGACGTCGGGCGCGGTGGCGCCGATGTACTGCGCGCCGTGGTCGAATGTGGCGTCCTTGCCGTCCAGCGTCACCCGCCGGGTCGCCATGCGCCCGCCGAGGCCGCGCCCCTTGTCGAGGACCAGCACCTCGCGGCCGGCATCGGAGAGGGCGCGCGCGCAGCTGATGCCTGTCATGCCGCCGCCGACGACGACCGTGTCGATCATGACAGCCCCGCGCGGTGCAGGATCTGCGGGATCTTCTTCTTGACCTTGAAGAAGCCGGCGGTGGCGTGCGGCCAGATCAACGCGTCCCAGTCGCGGCGCAATTCGCAAAGCGCTATGCCCTGCGCATGGAGCGCGGTCTCGGCCTCGTTCAGCCAGTCGCGCAAGGGGCCGGTGGGCACGTAGGGCGTCACGATCTGGGCAGCACCCGCGCGCGCCGCCCATGTGGCCAGATCGCCGGGCACGCCGGCGCGCAACTCGCTGGCCTCGCGGCGTATCCGACGCGCCGCATCGGCAAGTGCGCCGCCCTCGAACCCTGTGACCTCTGCCGACACCTCGCGCGGCGAGCGCAGGTGGCTGGCCCGCAGCGTGGCCACGGCCCGGATATCGAGGGTGCCGAGGTCGAAATCCTCGGGACGGCAATCCTCCTCGGTGAGGAGCAGGGCGGTCGGCAGGTGTGGGTCGGGCGCGCGCGGCTCGCGCAGCGGCAGGACGTCGGGCAGGCCCTCGGGCTCTTCCGCCTCAAGACCCCGCACGTCCTCGGCCAGATCCTGCGTGCGCGGGGCGAAGCGCTGGCCGGTGAACCTGGCGATGTTCCACGCCTGCGCCTTGTAGGGTTTGCCGCGCGTATGCAGCCCGGCGACCCACCGCCAGCCAAGCGTGTTCGAGGCCGGATCCCCGTCAAGCAGGTGGCGGTAGAAGAAATCCGCGCCCACCCGCCACGGCAGTTCCAGCGTGAAGATCCAGATCGAGGCGAACCACATGCGGGCGTGGTTGTGCAGGTAGCCGGTCTCGATCAATTCCTGCGCCCAGGCGTCGACGCAGCCGATCCCGGTCTGGCCGGTTTCGGCGTTTTCCACGTCGCGGCGCAGGCGGCGGTCTGTGTCGAGGGTGGCCAGATCGCGGATCAGCCCGTCGCGGTAGCTGTCCCAGACCTGTGGGCGACGTTCCAGCCAGCCCTTGAAATAGCCGCGCCAAATGACCTCCTGAACGAACTTTTCGGCGCCGTCATGCCCGTGCGCGCCGAGGGCGGCGGCGACCGCGTCACGCTCGACCACGAGGCGGCGGCGGATATAGGGCGACAGTTGCGACACGTCGCGATGCGCGCCCGGCCCACGATCGAAATTGCGCCCCTTGGCGTAGCGCGTGCCCATCCGGGCGGTGAAGTCGCGCAGCCTGTCCTCGCCGGCGGCGCGGGTCGCCTGTTGATCCAGCACGTGTCTCTCCTGTTTCCGCGATCTTCGGCAGCTAGGTAATCCGGCGCTGCGCGACATCAAACACCGGACGCCGCGGCCGGGCCGCGTTCCCGAATCACCGGCACGCCGGCGGCGTGCGAACGGTGAGATGGCGCAGGGGACGCCTGTCCGTCGCCTGCTGCGCGCGGGGGAGGGGCCTGTGTAGGCTGAAAGCCGGCGGCTGCCGCGCAAGGGCAGGGTATTGGCAGGTTGACAACCCCGGGGACTGGGCATATTGAGCCGTTTATCGAAGTCGCCGGGGTTCTCCCCGCCGCCGCAAGCATAACTCAGTGGACAAGATCCGGGTGCTTTGCCCCGATCCTCTGGAAACCCACCGCGTCGGACCCGGCATCACAGGGCCCGAGTGCGGTTTTTGCGTATTGCGGACGCGCTTTACGTGACTGTTTAACCGCGCAGGACAGGCCTGTGCAGACACATGTGTTGAGAGACGGGGAAAGAACCGGAATGCCAACGATCCAACAGCTGATCCGCAAGCCGCGGCAGCCGAAAGTAAGATCCACGAAGTCGCAGCACCTGCAGGGTTGCCCGCAGAAGCGCGGCGTCTGCACGCGCGTCTACACCACCACGCCGAAGAAGCCGAACTCGGCCATGCGGAAGGTCGCCAAGGTGCGCCTGACCAATGGCTTCGAGGTGATCAGCTACATTCCCGGCGAAAAGCACAACCTTCAGGAACACTCGGTCGTGCTGATCCGTGGCGGCCGCGTGAAGGACCTTCCCGGCGTGCGGTATCACATCCTGCGCGGCGTGCTCGACACGCAAGGCGTGAAGGATCGCAAGCAGCGCCGGTCGAAATACGGCGCCAAGCGTCCGAAATAAGGGTTTCGGGCGTCCCGGCCGGTGTCGGGGCCTCGCCCGCAGAGGAACAAGAGGAAGACAAGATGTCCCGTCGTCACGCCGCTGAAAAACGCGAGATCCTGCCCGACGCCAAGTTCGGCGACAGGGTGCTGACCAAGTTCATGAACAACATGATGGTGGATGGCAAGAAATCCGCCGCCGAGAGAATCGTCTACAGCGCGCTCGGGCGTGTCGAGGACAAGATCAAGCGCGCGCCGATCGAGGTGTTCCACGAGGCGCTCGACAATATCAAACCGTCGGTCGAGGTGCGCTCGCGCCGCGTCGGCGGGGCCACCTACCAGGTGCCCGTCGAGGTCCGCCCCGAGCGCCGCGAGGCGCTGGCGATCCGCTGGCTGATCACCGCGTCGCGCAGCCGCAACGAGAACACCATGGAAGAGCGCCTTGCCGGCGAACTGATGGACGCGGTCCAGAGCCGCGGTTCGGCGGTGAAGAAGCGCGAAGACACCCACAAGATGGCCGAGGCGAACAAGGCCTTCAGCCACTACCGCTGGTAAACTGAGAGGCACCTGCATCATGGCACGCGATTATCCGCTCGAACGCTACCGCAACTTCGGCATCATGGCCCATATCGACGCGGGAAAGACCACCTGCTCGGAACGGATCCTGTTCTACACCGGTAAGTCCCACAACCTGGGCGAGGTGCATGACGGCGCGGCCACCATGGACTGGATGGAGCAGGAGCAGGAACGCGGGATCACCATCACGTCGGCGGCGACCACGACCTTCTGGCAGCGTCAGGACGACCCCACCAAGGAGGGCACGTCCGACACCAAGTACCGGATGAACATCATCGACACGCCGGGTCACGTCGATTTCACCATCGAGGTGGAACGCTCGCTTGCCGTGCTCGACGGGGCGATCTGTGTCCTCGACGCCAATGCCGGCGTCGAGCCGCAGACCGAGACCGTGTGGCGCCAGGCCGACCGTTACAAGGTTCCGCGCATCGTGTTCGTCAACAAGATGGACAAGATCGGCGCCGATTTCTACAATTGCGTCAAGATGATCGAGGATCGCACCGGCGCCCGCGCCGTGCCGATCGCGCTGCCGATCGGGGCCGAGAACGAGCTCGAGGGTCTCGTCGACCTCGTGACCATGGAAGAATGGGTCTACAACTCCGAGGACATGGGCGCGACGTGGAACCGCGTGCCGATCCGCGAAAGCCTGCAGGACATCGCCGACGAGTGGCGCGCCAAGCTGATCGAGAATGCCGTCGAGATGGACGACGACGCGATGATGGCGTATCTCGAAGGTGAAGAGCCCGACATCCCCACTCTGCGCACCCTGATCCGCAAGGGCTGCCTGTCGCTGAGCTTCGTGCCGGTTCTGGGCGGTTCTGCCTTCAAGAACAAGGGCGTGCAGCCGCTGTTGAACGCCGTGGTCGATTACCTGCCGAGCCCGCTCGACGTGGTCGATTACATGGGCTTCGCCCCCGATGACGAGACCGAGACGCGCAACATGCCGCGCCGCGCGGACGATTCCATGCCGTTCTCGGGCCTCGCCTTCAAGATCATGAACGACCCGTTCGTGGGCTCGCTGACCTTCACGCGGATCTACTCTGGCAAGATGAACAAGGGCGACACCGTCCAGAACTCGACCAAGGGCAAGAAAGAGCGCATCGGCCGAATGATGATGATGCACTCCAACGACCGGACCGAGATCGACGAGGCGTTTTCCGGCGACATCATCGCGCTTGCGGGCCTCAAGGACACCACCACGGGCGACACGCTGTGCGATCCCAAGGCGCAGGTCGTGCTCGAAACCATGACTTTCCCCGATCCGGTGATCGAGATCGCGGTCGAGCCCAAGACCAAGGGCGACCAGGAAAAGATGTCGGCCGGTCTGGCACGGCTCGCCGCAGAGGACCCGTCCTTCCGCGTCGAGACCGATATCGAGAGCGGCCAGACGATCATGAAGGGCATGGGCGAGTTGCATCTCGACATCCTGGTCGATCGGCTGAAGCGCGAGTTCAAGGTGGACGCCAATATCGGCGCGCCGCAGGTCGCTTACCGCGAGACAATCGGTCACGAGATCGAGCATACCTACACCCACAAGAAACAGTCGGGTGGGTCGGGCCAGTTCGCCGAGGTCAAGATGATCCTGTCGCCGACCGATCCGGGCGAGGGTTTCAGCTTCGAAAGCCGCATCGTCGGCGGCTCGGTGCCCAAGGAATACATCCCGGGCGTCGAGAAGGGCATCCGGTCCGTCATGGACAGCGGTCCCCTGGCCGGCTTCCCGGTCATCGACTTCAAGGTCGCGCTGATCGACGGCAAGTACCACGACGTCGACTCGAGCGTGATGGCGTTCGAGATCGCCGCGCGGATGTGCATGCGCGAAGGTCTGCGGCGCGCCGGCGCCAAGCTGCTGGAACCGATCATGAAGGTCGAGGTCGTCACGCCGGATGAATATACCGGTAACGTCATCGGCGATCTCACGTCGCGTCGCGGGCAGGTTTCGGGGCAGGAGCCGCGTGGCAACGCGATCTCGATCCTCGCGAACGTGCCGCTCGCCAACATGTTCGGCTATATCAACACGCTGCGGTCGATGACCTCGGGGCGGGCACAGTTCACGATGCAGTTCTCGCATTACGACCCGGTGCCGCGCAACGTCTCCGAAGAGATCCAGTCGAAATTCGCATAAAAGCCGCTGCGCGGTGACCCCGCAGCGCCCTGTAGAAACAAAGGAGCCACACCCATGGCGAAGCAAAAGTTTGACCGTTCGAAGCCGCATGTGAACATCGGGACGATCGGGCATGTCGACCACGGCAAGACGACGCTGACGGCGGCGAT